>JAYWGJ010000399.1:0-4160 GCA_043778315.1 Saprospiraceae bacterium
TGATGATGACGACTTGCAAGGCGAAAGACGTAGCAGGCGCAGGCACGAACGCGAACGAATTACTCAAAATAGACCCGACTAACGAAAACGCTAAAACCATTGCCGCCAATCCAGGCGCGTGTCAATAAGCATTTTGTTGATTGGAATAAAAAAATGTCGTTGTTGCCGCTTGGTAGCGACGACATTTTTTTTGTTTGGTTTACAAAAAAAAACCTTAGTTTTACAGTTGAGATGTTTAAACCTATAAGGTTTTTAAAACCTTGTAGGTTTCGCAGATAGCCAACAAATCTTTATTTCAACACAAATGCGTATTCTTCTCCTCGCCGACTGCACCTCCGCCCACACCCAAAAATGGGTGTCGGGACTACACGCGGCAGGCGTAGAGTTAGCGGTTTTTTCACTGACGCAACCCAAATATACCGATTTTTGGACGCAACTCCCTGACGTACAGTTGTTTACAATAGCCGATTTTATGGAGCGCAGCGTGTTTAGCGGCGGCGTTTTCCGCAAATTAGCGTACCTAAAAGTGTTGCCTGCTTTGCGCAAAGCAATAAAAAAATTTCAGCCCGACGTAGTTCACGCGCATTACGCGACGAGCTACGGCTTGCTCGGCGCACTCGCGGGTTTTCAACCTTATATCATTTCGGTATGGGGCAGCGACGTTTTTGATTTTCCGCAGCAATATTGGTTCGGCAAATATTTGCTGCGATATAATTTGCGCAAAGCGAGCCGCGTTTGTTCTACCAGTCAAATTATGGCGCGGGAAACGCAGTTATACACCGATAAAAAAATTGAAGTCGTCGCGTTTGGCATCGATACCGAAGTCTTCAAACCGATGCCGCGAGAAGCCACAAAATTCACTACTATCGGCTTAGTCAAACGCATGGAAGACAAATACGGCATTCGCTACTTGATAGCCGCTTTTCGGATTGTTTTACAAAAATATGATAATCCAAACTTGCGCTTATTACTGGTTGGCGACGGCGTACAAACGGCTGAATATCAAGCCTTAACAGTTGAATACGGCATTGCTGATAAAGTCGTTTTTCAGGGTTTAGTACCGTTTTCGGAAGTGCCTTATTGGCAAAACCAAATGGATATTTACGTCAGTCCGTCCATTTTGGATAGCGAAAGTTTTGGCGTTTCGGCACTCGAGGCGATGGCGTGCGAACGTCCCGTGATAGTGTCGGCGGTGGGTGGTTTGCAAGAAGTGGTTTGGCACAGCGAAAACGGGCTGCACGTTCCGCCGCGCAACGCCGAAGCCTTAGCCGAAGCGATATTGCGCCTATTAAATGATGCCGCTTTCGCGCAACAGTTAGCCGTTGCAGGCAGAAAATGGGTAAAAAACCGCTACGAATGGCGCGACAACGTCGCTCGAATGATGGCTATTTATGAGGAAGAAGATTTATTTTTCAATAAAAAAAGTCGCCTTAAATGACCCGACCCACACATATTATACTACTCCGATTTTCGGCGATGGGCGATGTCGCTTTGTTGTTGCCCGTCGTCGTCGCGCTGTCGCGCACCTATCCCGAGGCGTATATCACGGTCGTAACGCGCCCGCGCCTCACCGTTTTTTTTGACGGTTTGCCCAACGTAAGCACTATCGGTGCAGACATAGATACCGAGTACAAAGGCATTTTTGGTTTGTGGCGATTGTATCGAATTATCAAAAATCATACACCATATAGTATAGACAAAAATAAGGATAGCAATAAGGATAACAATAAGAGTAAAATTAATGTCGCTTATCGCAAAATAATCATTGATTTGCATGACAATTTGCGCACCAATATTTTGCGTCGATTTTTTCAATTGGCGGCTGTGCCGACCTACGTTTTTGATAAAGGTCGCGCCGAAAAAAAGCAAATCCTAAACCGAACCCGCAGCCTCGCGCCGCCGCTCGCGCACACGACCGAACGCTACGCTGCCGCCTGCGCCGAAGTAGGGTTTAAGGTGCAGTTGCCTACGGGGAATTTATTTGATTTGTTGGGCGTTAGCCGAATAAAAACAAGCAAGAGCCTAACAAAAAACCTAACAAAATCAGCCGCGCTACGCGGCAAAATCAATATTGGTTTTGCGCCGTTCGCGAAGCACGACACCAAAAAACTGCCCTTCTCGACCGTAATAGCGGTCGTTGCGGCGTGGCTCGAGGAGCAGCCCGAAACGGTATTTTATTTTTTTGGCGCGGGTGCGCCCGAAACCGAACTGATGCGCAGCGCGCAAGCCTTGTTTCCTATACAAATCATTGTAGTACAAGACATATGCGACAGTTTGCAGCCCGAACTCGCATTAATAGCGCAGCTTGACGCAATGATAGCGATGGATTCGCTCAATCTGCACCTCGCTGCACTTAGTAATGTACCGACCGTTTCGGTGTGGGGTGCTACACATACCGCGTTCGGTTTTGGTGCTTATGGCGCGCAGCCGCATCGCGTAGCGGAGGTGAGCGCGGCAGAACTTGGCTGTCGCCCGTGCGCCGTTTTTGGCGATAAGCCGTGTCATAGAGGAGATACTGCTTGTATGCAAAGGCTTGATGCAGAGGATATTATAGTGCCATTGAAAGTAATATTGCAAAATAAATAAGTCATCTATTGGGCTAATATCAGAATACCATTGGTACTTTTATAAATATGTAATACATTATTGTGTAAAATAATATCAATGAATAAAGCAGTTGAAATGTATTGATTATTCTTAGTATATTGATTTTCAATTAGATGTATTTATACAACAAAATAATTTTTACAAAAATAATTTTTCATTTTAGTTAAAATAATATTAATTTTGCGAAGAATGTTTACCTTTGCAAGATAGTCGATGTATAAATGAAATATATATCATCTTTGATTAACTTTTAAATTTTCACAAATTTTGTAAGTATATGAAAAAAAGTTTACGAATTTTCGCAAGCCTCCTAACGCTGCTACTCAGCACTTTGTCAATTTCGGTAATGGCGCAAGCTCCTGCGAACGACGAGTGTGCTACGGCATTAGACTTAGGACCCAATTATTTCAACTTCTGTTCCACAACAGGGCAAGCGGGTTTCACCAACCTCAATGCTACGGCAACCGTCTTCACGGGCTGCCCAAGTTGTATGCCTCCTTTAGCACCTGTGGCGAATCCGCCATGCTGGTCTGGGCAAAATAACCGCGACGTTTGGTATCATTTCCAAACAGATGTGACTAATTTAAACGTACTTTTAACTATAAAAGGTGGCTCGGGCATTGGTTTGATTAAGCAGCCGCAAGTAGCTATTTATCGAGCGGGCTTGTTTGGCTGCCCGAGTTCGGTCGGCGACGAAGAACTCATTTGTAAGCGTGCTGCCCCAGGTAGCAATCAATTGACCTTAGAGTTAGCCGCGCTCGACCCCGCTAGCGATTACTATATCCGTGTAAACGATTATGCTAGTACCGCAGCAGGTAATCCAGGCGCGTTTTCTTTTTGTATGAAACCGCTTATCACTGTTGTCGGCGACCCAGGTACTACTATTACGGCTTGCGACGGCGTTGCCTTAGATGGCGGCGGACACGCAGGGCGGTATGGCTTAGGTGATGCCTATGTATTTACTATCAACCCTCCAGGTAGCGGCTGCTTGTCGTTTGTGTTAGACTCCCTTAATTTAGCCGCAGGCGATAATATCAAGTTTTATAATGGTGTTAATACCTTAGCGCCACGGCTTACGCCTGTTGCGGGCTTAACGAGTGCTAACAATACGAATAGCCCTATCAATTATTTAGCGACAAGCGGCGCGATAACCATCGAGTTCAACTCCGATTTCTCGGCAGAGGGCTTCGGATATATGGTGCATTGGGCGTGTGCGGCAGATTGCGCATCTATTAACCCTTGCTCGGCGCAGATAAGTGACCCGGGCGGTCCTGCCGCGCCTTACGCTGGCGGACTAAACGTAGTACGCACCTATTGCCCTGATGCGTTAGGCAAGCGTATGAATATTGTATTTAATAATGTGGATTTACCTACGGGCGATTTAGTAGAGGTTTTTGATGGCAATACGACTGGCGCAACTACGCTTGGTTCTTTTGACAATACAATTAATGGTGGACTACCTGGCGGACAAATTTCGTTCGCGGCAAGTGTCTCTAACACACAAGGATGCCTGACGGTTCGCTTTACTTCTAATACAGACGGAGCGCAAGGCG
>JAYWGJ010000400.1:0-4147 GCA_043778315.1 Saprospiraceae bacterium
AGCATTTCGCCGAGGTTAGATATTTTCAGTTTACCTGAAAAAACCGCCATTTGCGGATTCGCTTTGCCCGCCGCGATGTCGGCAAGTAGCTGCTCTTCGCAGCTTACCACGCATTTCGCTTCGCCCACCAAACCCTCTTCGGTGGTTATTGTGCCGTCTTTTGCGACGATGGTGTAATCGCCGCTACCGCCGATTTTGAAGTGAAAACAAGTGTCCACGCCTGCCAATGCCGTAGGATTTACGCGCTCAGGAATACTTAAAATAAATTCTTTTGCAGTCATTTTTTGTTATATTATGATAAATTTAATGTTTTTAAATGTACGATTTATATTTTTTTGAGAATAAAATCAACCGCATATTGCATTACGGCTTCTTTGCCAATATCGTTGTGCATCTCGTGAAAATAGCCGTCCCAAAGTTTCAGTGTCACGTCGCCTGTGTAGTTTTCGGCGAACCATTTTGTGCCTTCGCTATTCGTGACGCGGTCGGCGGTGCCGTGCATCAATAGGAACGGAAACGGCACTTTACCTGCGTTTTTGGTGAGCCATTCGGCGTATTCCAAAATACCTAAACCAGCCGCCGAAGTGAGGCTATCGTGTACCAAAGGGTCGTTCGTGTAGTCAATGCCTACTTGCGCGTAACGCGACAACGCGGTCGCATCTACTTGATTTTTTTGCGTAAATTTCGGGTATATTTTGCGCGTGAGCTTACCGAGCATAATCATAATCGGCGGCGGCGTGAACGCCAAAGTCACAATCGGCGAGGTCGCAATTAAGGCTTTTATATTGGTCGGACGGCGGCGGAGCGCGTAGTTCAAGGCGATATTTCCGCCCATGCTATGCCCGTAAAGGATTATTGGGAGGTTCGGGAAGCGGGTTTCGGCTTGTCGGACAAGTTCTTGCACTTCGTCCAAAAAGTGTTCGTAGTCGGCGACGTGACCGCGTGTACCCTCCGAACGTCCGTGACCTTGTCGGTCGTAGGCGACGGTCGCGATGCCTTGCAAGGCAAAAAAATCGCCGACGTGCGCGTAGCGCGAGCTATGTTCGCCTAAGCCGTGCGCGAGCGCGACGACCGCTTTGGGCGCGCTGCCACTTTCGGGCTGCCATATTTGCCCAAAAATCTTGATGCCTTGCTGCGTCAGCCAGCTAAATTCGGAGTGTAGCATAAATTATAAGTTGAGTTAAGGAAAAAGAAATACTTTTTTATTTCTACCACAAATATCGTTATTTGATTGGAATATCCAAATTATTATTAAAATTATTTGAAAATCAGCAAAAAATAGGGTTGAATTATTGAAATTAACGTACATTTGATTATAAATTTGATAACATTAATTATTATGATGAAAAAAATAATTTTTTTTGCTGCTTTTTTGGCTTTCGCCAATAGTAATATGACAGCGCAAGCGACTGCAAAACCTGCTCCGCAGACGACCGCAAAGCCTGCTCCGCAGACGCAAAAAATAAGTACTACTTATGATGCGATGTTGCGGCGGCGACTGTCGTTTACTGTGCCGCTAATCAACTGCGAGCAGTTGGCGACGGTACAAAAAACGGAGTCGATATTGCTGCTCGATGCGCGCGAGCCGTCCGAGTTTTTGGTGAGTCATATCGCAGGCGCGAGGCACGTCGGTTATAATTTTTTTGAACTAAAAAACCTGCCTGCCGTACCCAAAAATACGCCGATTGTCGTGTATTGCACCGTCGGCTATCGCAGCGAAAAAATTGGTGAAAAGCTAATTACCGCAGGATTTACGAACGTCAAAAACCTTTATGGCAGTATTTTTGAATGGGTGAACGAAGGTTATCCGATTGTGGACAACAAAGAAAAACCGACCGACCGCGTTCACGCGTACAGCCGTGCTTGGTCGGTTTGGCTGCAAAAAGGTAAAAAAGTGTACTAAAACAGAAAAGCGAACACTATATATATAGTGTTCGCTTTTCTATTCAAAAAAATAATTCATTTATTACTTGAATCCTGCTATTTATTGCAATACGATTATAGATTTGGTTTGCAATACCTCGCCGCTTTGGTAGCGACAATAGTAGTTGCCTGCCGCGAGGTCGGCGGTGCTTACGCGCAATTCGTGTACGCCTGCCGAGAGCTGCCCGTCTTGTACGGTGCGCAGCAATTGCCCCGTTTCGTTGTATAATTCTATCAATATATTTTTGCCTTCTATCGCCTCAAACTCCACAAAAGTATATGCTCTGCACGGGTTCGGATAGCAACGAATGTAGGCATCGCCTGCTTTTTGGTTGGCTGCGTTGTGCGTTGGTACAGCGCAGATAGTGTTCAAAATCGGTATCGTTGGTGGTGTTTGGAGTAGCATAGAGGTTGCCGTCGGCGCGTCCAAACAGAACCATTCCTCCAAAATAGTGAGGTAAATGGAGCGAAAATCGTACTGCATCGCTACATTATCGTTCACCGTTGCGGCGGTTGGTATTATTGGATTGCTACCCAATACGCCGCCTTGTACTTTCGAGCCGAAGAGGAAAGTGGGCGCGCCTGCGCCGTGGTCGGTGCCGCCCGAAGCGTTAGATGCGACGCGGCGACCGAACTCCGAAAACGTCATGCCGAGTACTCTGTCCTCGAGGCTCATCAAGCGCAAATCTTCTTGAAAAGCAAATATCGCATCGCTCAATTCTTTCAAGTTATTGGCGTGATTGCCCGTGGTATGGTCGGCGGCTACTACTTGGTCGGAGTGTGTGTCAAAACCACCGATTGTGACAGTGTAAACTCGAGTTTTCAAACCTCCTTTTATCAATCTCGCGACCGTTTTGAGTTGCGCACCGAGTTTGCTTGCGCTAAATCCGCCGCCGTTTGGCGGCGGCGCAGGGTAGGTAGCGAGGTTCGTTCCGCCGCTATACGCCGACTGAATTATGGCAGCATATTGATTCGCTTGCACCTGTTGCGCACGGATAAACGCGAGTTCTACGCCTGCGTTTGTGGGAGGCACGGGGTCGTTGCCGCCTGGCACGAGTTGCGCGAGCGAACCCGTAAAATCGACGGGTACGGCTTGCGCCAAGTTCATACTCAAACCCTGAAACATCGGCGAAAGTACCGAGCCGATTTGTATCGCTAACGGGTCGGGCATAGTCGCGTTCGGGTAGCCTTGTGGGAAGTTCGGAAACTCGTTATTGAGGTAGCGACCTATCCAACCCGAGTTCAGCATTTGGGTGCTATTGGCTGCCGAGTTCCAAATATCCGTTCCGCGAAAGTGTGAAAAATTCGGGTTTGGATAGCTTACGCCTTGTACAATCGATAGTTTTTGGCTATCAAACAGCGTTTTCATGCCTGTCATCGAGGTATGTAAACCTGTGTTCGGCGCGCCGTTGAGCGTGAGTACACTGCTTTGCGGCAGCACAATATTGCCCCGCGCTGCGGTGAGTGCCGAGTACTGGTCGAGCGGAATTACGGTATTCAAACCATCATTACCGCCGCTCATTTGTATAATTACGAGGACGCGGTCGGTGTCTATTTCGGGACGAAATAGCGCGTTCATAAACGCATTTTCGGCGTAAGCCGCCATACTAAGCCCTTGTGTGAAAAACGGCAATACCGCTACGGGTGCTGTATTTTTTATAAAATCTCTACGTTTCATTTTTTATTTTTTTGTTGCCAATTATACAATCAGACCTATTTTTTTAGTGCACAAATAACAGTGAATAATGAACAGTTTTTGCATTATATTAATCACTAATCATTGAACACTAATCGTTAATCATTGAACACTAATCACTAAAAATTAGCTCAATTGATATTCTGCTAAATTCATTGTTTGTGACAAAAATTGCAATAAAAGATTTTTGACAATTGGGCGATACGTTGCGTAGTTTGGACTACTCGGATTTGTGGCATCGTTATAGGCGTTTGTCCAATAATAATCGGAGGTTTGCCCAGCGAGCAAGCCGCTTTTGAGCGACTGTTTTACCGTAGCCGATACAGGCAGGGTGTGCATCAATTCGCAGGTTTCGGCTATCAGCGCGTTCACGTCGGACGGGTCGTCCATTTGCGCTGCCCAAAGAAACGGGTCGACAATCAGTTTAAATCCGCTTTTAGTGATGCCTGCCGCAAGCAGTCCGTCGCTGCCACCTTTGCGGTTGCGGAGCGTATCTGCATTTATCCATGTTTCGTGGTAACTCGGCAC
>JAYWGJ010000401.1:0-4130 GCA_043778315.1 Saprospiraceae bacterium
CCATCAAAAGTGATGTCAAAACGGTCGAACGGCTTGCTCGCCGCCGCAGGCGTACTTGTGGTTTGTGCGGCGTGATTTTCCGCTTTTTTGTCTTTGCTATCGCCGCCGAGCCACTCGTTACAATCAAAATTATTTGACCGCATTTTGAAGTCGCCTTTTACGGTTTTCGTTCCCGAAAAGTACGCCAACGGATTGTCTAATGTACCGCTCGCTATCAAATCAGACTTGCCCAAAATACCATTGAATGACGGTATCTTGACGTTCGTCGGCGAAAAAATAGCCTCCATTGTTTTGATAAAAATAGGCGGATAGCCCTTCATCGTATAACTCAAATCGGTGACAGTCGCATCGCCTTTCATATCCACTTTTTCGTATTGCGCACTCGTGACATAGCTCAATCGGGTATTGCAAGCCACGTCCGCCTTGATAATACCGCCGCGCAGCCCTTCCACAGGGAACGCTTTGCTGAGTTCAGCCAAATTGATAACGCCTTTTACCGTCGATTTTATGTCGGGGTCGCTCATCGGTGTACGGAGGTAAAGCGTTGCGTCAAAAGGGTTTGCGCCCAAGCGGACATGAAATTTGGGTACATCAACCGTGAGGTTATCAAAATCTTTATTTGGGCTTTTGATACCAATAGAGGCATTAATATCGTCCATGCCCATCGGCAACGACGGATATTTAAACTTGCCGTTCTCCGCCTTGATATTCAAGCCGAGCGACGGGTACGAATTATCATTATAAACGCCTTTCACAAAACCGTCAAACGCGGCTTTGCCCGACGCTTGCACCTTGTCGTAATCTTTGGTGTAAGCAGCAGGCACGAGCGAAAGTAGCGATTTGAAATCGGTAGATTTTGATTTGAATTTTAAATCCATATCCATATCTTTTTTCATCGCCAACCAGCCGCCAAAGTCCAAATCCAGCGCATTCACCTTAATATTATTGTCCTTAAACGTATATTTACTGTTGGCATTATCGATGCCGATAGTGAGGTCTGCGCTCACGTCCGCCTTAGAAAGATAAGTAACAGTGCCGTATTTGGTCGTCAATTCCTTAATGGTTGTTTTGGTAATCAAGTCGTAAGTATTGGCGGTAAAGTCGCCGCTACCTTCGTGGTCGAGGTGCGTCGTTTGCACAGACGCGCCGCGTTTATCGTCTTCATAAATCATGTTGCCGTCGGTCACGCCGTAGCTCGATAGCTTCAAAGCGAAAGCGGACGGTTCTGCTTTTTGAGCGGCAGTTTTGCTCGTATCGGGTTTGGTAATATTATAATTCGCCGTCCCGTCGGGCAATACGCGAACATAAATATTGGGTTTGGTGAGCCAAACGCGCTTGATATTCATGGGTTTGTCGCCGCGAATGATAGACATAATATCGAACGACACGTCGAAGCGTTCCACCTCAATCAATTTGATGCCCGCAAACGGCGCGTTGCCCGTCACCGAAAAATTGTCGAGACCGACGCTCACATTCGGAAAGCTCCGAAACACGGAAATAGACACGTCTTTAAAGTCCATTTTGGCGTTCAGTTGCTTGTTCGCCTCCGTTTTTATTTGTGCGATAATTTTGTCTTTAAAAAAGAAAGGAACAGCAACCGCCGCACCTATGAGCGTAACCAAAAGTACGCCGAAGGCTAAAAATAAGCGTTTTACGATTTTCATACTATAAATAATGTATTTGACGAGTGAAATGAGTGAGCTGTGTGCTTATTAAACAACACTAATAATGATGATGCTAATATTAGGAAAGCGTCCAAAATAATTAGTACCAATATTACTCGTCTTTTGAACCAAAACCGCGTTAGATTATCCTTACAATGCACTGCATTGCTCGTCAAATCTGCCTTATTTTGTCGCAAAATCCTTCGCAATATTTTGGCACTACTTATTTTCTCTTCTCTCCTTAACGAAATGGCGTGCCAAAGTTACGACTTTTGTGTTAATTACTTCATAAAAAAAATGACCTTAAAGCCATCGCGCTTTAAGGTCGTCTTAGAAGGTGTGCCGAAACGCTGTTTCGGTGGTATAAAAGGTGCGGCGAAACGCTGTTTTGGTGAGTGTATCGACGGAACAGCGTTCCGTCGCACGCTACCGCAGCACCGTCACGTCGCCCGTGAACCGCCGCACCGAGCCGTCTATCGGGTCTATTTCGGTGTCGCGAAGCTGCCCGTTTATGGAGTAAGCGTAGCTACTCCCCGCGTACCCCTTGCCGCTATCGCCTGCCCGAAGGCGTACACCTGACAGCTTGTCGAGTTTACTTTTTTCCTCGCTTATTTTAAAGCTAAACGTTGCACCTGACAGCAAATAAAAGTGTTTTTTAGCTACACTTCTTAGAAAGTTAAATCTTTACTTCGCCGATTTTACTTTCTAAGGGCGTTCCACGAAAACACTTTTTATTTACGACATCGCAACTTGCTACGCCCGTTTATTTTAAAATTGCGCTTTACGGAAAGTAAACCCGACCCGCGACATCTGTATAGTAATCCGTCAGCGTAAGCACGTCAGCGGTATAGTAGGTGCTACCTTCCTGTATCGATAGTTTTCTATCGGAGGTGGTAGCGAGTACGTTGCCGAGATGGTTCGTGTACTCGTAGTTTTAACGAGCGAAAAAGGGACTACCTGGGTATTTCATACCGAACTCCTCAAATTCACTTGGGTAAAATAACCAAAAACTTATCCGTAGAATCTTTTTTAGATACAGCAACATAAATCCCTTTACCAATATTTTCGTTATTGGTAACGAAAATTCGCCCTCCTTCTACCTCTGTATTACTGTAATTAAAGGTATAGTACACTATTGGATTAGTCCGATGGCTACCGCCTTTATATCTTACAGTTTTACCTTCACATATTGTGTATCCACTCTTTTTTACACGCCATTTAACATATGCTACCTGACCGTGACATTGCCAAAGTAAAGCAAGAAAATAACATATTCCAAAAAAAAATAAAAATTGTTTAGATTTTCTAACGTCTTCAAGATGATTTTCTAATTGATTTTCCATAAGTTTTATTTTTTTTGAAGTATAGAGTCTTGTGCGCTTGTAGCAGGTGACATAAAAATTGCTGCATTACCGTTAGAGGTAGCTGCTCCCATAAACTGATGACCATTACGCATAAAAGAACCACTTGTTTGCGCAAAAAAATTAGATGGTTTAGCAAATCCACTAGCCAAGTGATTTCCTAAGCCTCCCAGTAAAATATCACTTATATAACCATTTTTACTGCTTGTGCCTATTACTCCGAAAGTAGCCGATATAAAAGGGTGAGGTATCATGAATTGTGCAACTATACTCGCTGGTTTAATTCCATCACCCTGCCCTATTTGCACTAAAGCGTCGGAGGCAGCCGAGCCTACTCTCGCAGCTAACGAAACTTCTCCCCAACCTACTAAGGCGCGTCCTGCACCTATTAAACCAGTGCTTATTTCGCTACCTGCTACGCTTGCTCCAGTATAACCACCCCAGATAGTCCCAGCCTCTGCCGCTACAGCAGGACCTACTGCCATCCCTAGTCCAGTCATATAAATGCTGTTATCTGCCGCGTCGCAAAAGGCATACATTGTTTTTTGATTTATACGCTCATTTTTCCGCTCGGACGTTTCATACTCTTTCCAGATACCCTGCCACGCGCCGTTTTGAAATGAATTATCGCTAAATATAGCATCATTGCCATTATTATCTTTCCAACTATAATATTTGTCAGAACCCGAGGCACGAAATAAAGACATTGCAGTACTATTTTTGGCATAATCTACTACATCGCGAACTTCGCCTGTTTCATAACTATAAGTATATTTACGCGTGACCTCCAATTTATCCTCAGTACTTGCAGGCTCTAAACCCTCCAGCTCCACCATATCCACCACTCTATTACCGCTAAATTGATACGGCGAATAGAAAGGATATTTACCCGTGAGCGGGTCGACGGAGAAGAAGCGACCGATGCGGCTGTCTTCTACGCGGTATTTGTAAGTGACGGCACTTGCGTATATTTCCTCCGCTTTTTCTTGTCCTTGATAGCCGTAAGTGTAGCTACTCCCCGCGTACCCCCGTGCCGCTATCGCCTGCCCGAAGGCGTACACCTGACAGCTTGTCGGGTTTACTTTTTTCCTCGCTTATTTTAAAG
>JAYWGJ010000402.1:0-13245 GCA_043778315.1 Saprospiraceae bacterium
TAGTGATGCGGGCAGGCTCGCTGACTTTCAATTTTATGATGGCACTGTTTCCGACCATTATTTTCTTGTTTACGCTCCTGCCGTTTATCCCCGTCGATAATCTAGACGATAGAATCCTCGACTTTTTGTTGCTGCCTAAAAACGCCAATCACTTCGTTAATGATACTATTCACGACTTGGTTCGTCGTCCGCACGGCGGTCTGCTCAGTACAGGTTTTTTCTTGGCACTCTTTTTTTCGTCGAACGGTATCATGTCTATGCAGCGCGCATTCGATAAAACAGGCTATCACGAAGCCTTTATTAGTCGAAAAGGGTGGCAAAAACGCATCAATGCCTTAGGTGTGATGTCTGTTTTGATATTTTTATTCATTTTAGCACTGATATTTATCGTTGGCGGAGCTATTTTGGTGAGTTATGTAGGTAAAATGGATTACGTATCCAACTTTTCCTTTATTTTATTGATACTAATACGTTGGATAGCCCTAATTATCCTTTTTTATGCCGTAATTACGATTTTGTACCGCTATGTGCCGTCTATGAACCGCCGTTTTCCGTTTTGGTCTGGCGGCGCGGTCGTCGGTACGCTGTTATCCCTCGTCACGTCCTACGGTTTTTCTTATTTTGTCAATAATTTTGGTGCGTATAATAAGGTGTATGGCGCGGTCGGAACTATCATCGTACTCATGGCATGGTTCAATCTCAACGCGCAAGTGCTGCTTATCGGCTACGAAATCAATATCTCTATTATGAATATCCGAAAACGCTCCGAACTCAAAAAAGGGGTAGAAGGGGAGGAGCGATTGGAAGAAATGGCAGAAGAGCGGTAATTTTAGGCGACTTAAAATTGTGGGTATCCTAGCTTATCAAAAAATAATTTAAAAATTTTTTACTACGTCAAAATTTTCTTTTTTAATAAAATTTTATTTATTAGAATTCATTAAGTCATATTGGAAAGATTTATCTATTGTGCAGATTAAAATTAAAACCCGCACACCGATAAGATAGGTAAGGGGAGAACCCGAACGCCGTCGCGCTTCGGCTACAAAAATTATCAATACAAAAATTATCAAAGAACCATAATTTTTAGAAAACCGCGTAGCGGTGACATATCGGTAGAAAAGATGTATTAGTACGTTTTAAAAAAAAAGTAAGAAAGAGGTAAGAAAAAGGAAATAACATTTTTACCTATAATTTATATTATGTTAAACAGACAATTAAATACACAGCATATATAAGACATTCCTTAATATTCCTTACCTTTGCGGAGTAAAATAAGTAAAGGCAAATAAAACAAATAATGTCCGATAATAACCACCAATTACAGCCGCTCACTGCCGTTTCGCCTATCGACGGGCGGTATCATGCGCGCACCGAAAACCTCGCCGACTACTTCTCGGAATTTGCGCTCATTCGCTACCGTGTTATTGTGGAGGTTAATTATTTTTTATCGCTCTGCGAAGTGCTGCCGCAACTCGAGGGTATCAGACACGAAGACCGCACGGGTATTCAAGAAATTAGTAGTATTTTTTCGCTACGCAACGCGGCACGCATCAAAGAAATTGAGCGCACAACTAATCACGATGTTAAAGCGGTCGAGTACTTTATAAAGGAAAAATTAGCGGAAATCGGCTTGGGCGCGTACAGCGAATTTGTACATTTCGGCTTGACTTCACAAGACGTAAATAATACCGCTATTCCTTTGAGTATCAAGGAGTTCTTATTGGTTTATAAAAAAAAAACAACCGCTATTCGCGACTATATTGCTGCGCTTGCGCACGACTGGGCTATTATACCAATGCTCGCCCGCACACACGGACAGCCTGCCTCTCCTACCCTTTTGGGCAAGGAAATGATGGTTTTTGTGGAACGCTTAGACGCGCAATTGCGACAGTTAAACGCCGTCCCGATGAGTGCCAAATTTGGTGGCGCGACGGGCAATTTCAACGCGCATCACGTCGCTTATCCGAGTATTAATTGGGTTGATTTCGGCAACGAATTTGTCGCTACACTCGGTCTCACGCGCTCGCAACACACCACACAAATAGAGCATTACGACAATATAGCGGCTCTTTTGCACGCTTCCGCGCGGATAAATACGATTTTAACTGACTTTTGTAGAGATATGTGGACGTATATTTCTATGGATTATTTCAAACAAAAAACGAAGGCAGGCGAAGTAGGTTCGTCGGCGATGCCGCACAAAGTCAATCCGATTGATTTTGAGAATGCAGAAGGGAATTTTGGTATTGCGAACGCTTTATTTGAGCATTTAGCAGCAAAATTACCCGTGAGCCGACTGCAACGCGACCTCACCGATAGCACTGTTTTGCGGAATATCGGCGTGCCGTTTGCACATACAATTATCGCTTTTTACTCTGTGGAACGCGGCATCGATAAACTTTTGCTTAACGCAACAAAG
This sequence comes from Saprospiraceae bacterium, assembly GCA_043778315.1. Lineage (GTDB taxonomy): Bacteria > Bacteroidota > Bacteroidia > Chitinophagales > Saprospiraceae > JBEEMU01. The sequence goes on from JAYWGJ010000402.1 coordinate 2,420, forward strand.
CTACACGCCGACCTCGACGACAACTGGGCGGTAGTAGCCGAAGCCATACAAACTATCCTCCGCCGTGAGCAGTATCCGCAACCTTACGAAGCCCTAAAAGCACTCACACGCGGTAAAAGTAGTGTCACAAAAAACGATATTCACGAATTTATTAGTACCTTAAATATACCCGAAACCGTCAAAATGGAATTGCAGGCGATTACACCACATAATTATACAGGTATTGGATTATAATTACTTGATTATCAATACCTTAACTAAAATTTATATTAACTCTAATTTATATTACCAACCAAAAAAGTGGATTTTAATTTTTCTGATATAGAAGAGCGTTACCGCGCCGAATGGCAGGCGAACCGCGTATATGCAACGACGAACGATAGCGACAAACCGAAATACTATATTTTGGATATGTTCCCCTACCCTAGCGGCTCGGGGCTGCACGTCGGACACCCGTTAGGCTACGTTGCGTCCGATATTTATGCGCGCTACAAACGACTCACTGGCTTCAATGTACTGCACCCGATGGGCTTCGACTCGTTCGGTTTGCCTGCCGAACAATATGCGATTAGCAAGGGGACGCACCCGTCCGTCACGACTGCCGAAAACAGCGCGAACTATCGCCGTCAATTGGACAATTTAGGCTTATCTTTTGACTGGGACAGAGCCGTAAATACCGCCGACCCGAAGTATTACAAATGGACACAATGGATTGTAACACAGCTATTTGCGCATTATTATGATAAAAAAATAGCTAAGGCATTGCCTATCGAACAGCTCGTAAGGCAGTTTGAACATAACGGCAGTATTGACGTTCAAGCCGCAACAAGCGGCGACTGGAATTTCACGGCAGCCGACTGGAAAGCGATGTCGGTAGCGCAGCAAGATGCTGTTTTGATGACTTACCGCTTGGCATATAGAACGATGGGTTATGTGAACTGGTGCGAGGCATTGAGTACCGTTTTGGCGAATGACGAGATAGTAAATGGTGTGAGTGAACGCGGCGGACACCCCGTCACAAAGAAAGAAATGTATCAATGGAATTTACGGATTACGGCGTATTCGGATAGATTAATAGCGGGTTTGGAAGATTTGGATTGGAGCGAAGCTATCAAAAATATGCAGCGTAACTGGATTGGACGGAGCGAAGGCGCAATAGTGCGATTTCAAACCGCCTCCTCTCCTGTCACGGTGTTTACGACACGTCCAGACACTATTTTCGGTGTCACATTTTTGGTGCTTGCGCCCGAAAATCTGTTGGTGCAAAACTTCACAACCGACGCACAACGCGCCGACATCGACGCTTATATAGCGTATGTGAAATCGCGCAGCGAAGTGGAGCGGCAGCAAGAAAAAACGGTGAGCGGCGTGTTTACAGGCGCGTATGCGACGCACCCGTTTACGGGCGAAGCCGTACCGATTTGGATAAGCGAATATGTATTGGCGGGCTACGGAACGGGCGCGATTATGGCTGTCCCGTCTGATGATGAGCGCGATAAAGCGTTCGCGCAAAAATTTGATTTACCGATAATTGATGTTGTGGATGAATCGATGTACCCGAATGCGAGTTTGGACGATAAACTAGGCAAAATCATCAATTCCGATTTTCTGAACGGCTTGGAAGTGAAAGAAGCTATCACTTTGGCGATAGATAAATTGGCGGAAAGCGGCGTTGGCGCACGCAAAACAAACTACAAATTGCGCGACGCGAACATGAGTCGACAACGGTATTGGGGCGAACCCTACCCGATTATTTACGCCGCAAACGGCAGCACACACGCCTTGCCTTTGGCGCAATTACCGTTAGAATTGCCGCATTTGGAAGACTTCAAACCGACAGGCGAATCGCCGTTGGCGCGGTTGCACGAATGGAAAAATATAGCTACCGCTTTTGAGAAAAAAGAAGGCACGCTTGCGGTACGCGAAGTGGATACGATGCCTGGTTTTGCGGGTTCGTCTTGGTATTCGCTTCGCTATATGGACAATCATAATGACAACGAATTTGCGGGCAAAAAAGCGTTAGAATATTGGGAGGACGTAGATTTTTATATGGGCGGCACCGAACACGCGGTCGGACACCTATTATATGCGCGTACTTTTCATCAATTTTTGTACGATTTGGGACATATCAAAACGCCCGAGCCGTTTCGTAAATTGGTGAATCAAGGTATGATTCAAGGCATTTCGCAGCTAATTACCATACAATTGAGCGATAAAAGCATCGAACTACACGTTCCCGTCGATTTAGTAGATGAAAAAGGGCGTTTATTTTATGATAAATGGCTCGAAATGAAGCGAATCGACAACCGTTTTGAGTCTTACGGCGACGAAACGGTCAATTGGCAGGAAGAAAATGGCGAACGCTACACGCAGCTACGCGCATTGGTAGAAAAAATGTCGAAATCGAAGCATAACGTCATCAATCCTGACGATATGGTAGCGCGTTACGGCGCGGATAATTTCCGTATGTTCGAAATGTTTTTGGGTCCGATAGAGGCAAGTAAGCCATTCGATATTAAAGGTATAAAAGGCGTAGAAGGCTTTTTGCGCAAGTATATTGCTTTGTTTTACGACGAAAAAGGACAGTTTGCGGTAAGCAACGACGCGCCGACCGCCGACGACTTGCGCGCCTTGCATACTTGCATCAAAAAAGTGACGGAGGACATCGAGCGGTTGCAAATGAACACTTGTATCAGTACGTTTATGATTGCGACGAACGCACTCCGCGACTTGAAATGCAATAAACGCGCCGTTTTGCAGGAGCTAAATATATTGCTTGCGCCCTTCGCGCCCTTTGTGACTGAGGAGATTTGGCATCGCTTAGGCAACGCGGACTCGATACACAATACCGCTACTTTCCCGACGCATAACGACAAATATTTGAAGTCGGATACGGTCGATTATCCTGTACAAATAAACGGAAAAAAACGCGCAAATATATTGCTTCCCGCAGGACTTTCGGCAGCCGAACTCGAGGCATTAATTCTCGCGAACGAGGAAGTACAAAAATACTTAATGGGTGCTACGCCCAAAAAGGTAATTATTGTACCGAATAGGTTGGTAAGTTTGGTAGTGTAACAATCAATATTGCAATCAATACTGTGCAATCAATATTGCAATAAATACTGTGCAATAAAAAAAGCCCTACAACTTTTGCGAGTTGTAGGGCTTTTTTATTACGGCGTTCGTGTTTTAACCCAAACTTATAAAAAATCTTAAAATATAGCTCTAAAAATAAGGAACAATCCGCCTGCGAGCATAATCGTAACTGGCAACGTCAATATCCAAGCCAAAAGAATATTTCGCAAAGTACCTTTTTGCAAGTTTTTTGTACCGCGCTGCGCGACAAAACCGCCTGCTACCGACGACGAAAGTACATGTGTAGTACTCACTGGTAAACCGAAATAGGTAGAAAGTGCAATCGTCGTAGCTGCCATAAAATCGGCGGTAAAGCCTTGCGCATAGGACAACGAATTTTTACCGATTTTTTCGCCAATTGTGACTACTACTCTCCGCCAACCGACGGTTGTACCGATACCGAGCGAGAGCGAAATCAGAATTAAAACCCAAATCGGCGCGTAATCGGTAAGGATTTTCATCTTAGCGGCTTCCTTTGTGAGCGTTTTTTGTGCTTCCGCATCGATGCTCAAATCGCCGCTTTCTACCATTTTCTTAATGTTTTTTTCGGCAATAATAATATCTTTTCTTATCTCAAAGCGTTTGCTGCGCGGCACATCTTCCAAGGTTTTTACGCTCGCTAATTGCGTTTGCAGGTCCGTCAAGAAGTGCTTCGTTTTGCCGTACTGCTCTTGCATTTTGGTAGATAATTTGGTGCTGTCTATTTGCGCAAAAATTTCGGTTGTTTTTTGTACATTTGGCAATATATCTGCTGGGTTTTGGCTGGCATCAATCGCAAAATAGTTTGGCGCGATACCGATAAGTATCACCATCATCAAACCAATTCCTTTTTGCCCGTCGTTCATGCCGTGCGCAAAAGCGAGGCTCGGACTGCCTACCATCATCGCGTAGCGTATCCATCGCGGCGGCTCTTTGCCGTCTTTCGGACTTTTAAAAATACTCGATTCTGATGCCCAAGTATCTTCTTCCGTACCCTGAACAACGTGTTGCGCTCTTCGTTTTTGGCTCGGTGTTTTAACCAAAAAACGGAGCAATAACATGATTAAAATTGCCATTAAAAAGCCAAAAAGTGGCGAAAAAAGCAACGCCGTACCCATTTCTTTTGCTTTATGCCAATCCATCGCCGTATTGGTCGTGTAGCGATACGCCAAAACTACACCCAATATTGAGCCAATCAAAGTATGCGACGACGACGCAGGTAAACCGAAATACCAAGTACCCAAGTTCCACACAATAGCTGTAAAAAGTAGTGCAAAAACCATTGCCAAACTCTGCGAAATATTTTGCCCCGTGAGTATCTCTACGGGCAACAAATTGATGATGCCCATCGCCACTTTGTAGCCCCAAATAGAGCTGACCATCACACCCAGAAAATTCATAAATCCTGCCAAAAAAACCGCCGTTTGTGGCGTGTAGGTATTGGTATAAATCACGTTCGCGACGGCATTTGCGGTATCGTGAAAACCGTTCACGAACTCGAAGCCACAGACCAAAAACAGACAAAAAACAAGCAAAATGGACATAGAAATGCCCAAATTGAATATTCCGCCCTTGTTTTCGTCTGGTAATGCGCTTTGTGATGTGGTAGTAATTGGTGCAGTAATTATTTTTTTTGCGGTATCACTTATCGTCGCGACAGCCGTGTTAGTCGTTGTATTTTGCGTTGTATTTGTAGGCGTATTTTGCGCGCATAAATGCGGCGTAACAAACGTAATCATTACCATTAATAGAAATATTCGATACATTTGCGAAAGATATTTTTTCATTTTTTTGGTTGTAAATTAATTAATTTGGTTTTAAATTGGGTCTAAAAATGAAGCATTCTTGCACACAAAAGTATAATTATATTATGATAATAGTCTATAAATAAAGATTAATTAATTGTAAAACTTTTTATTTCGCGTATATTTGCAGCCTAAAATATATTTTTAATTGATAATATCATCACAACACAACACCTGCTCTCCTCTCCTTTCGGCAATACGTCTGCGATTAGTTACAATCCCCAAAGCGTAAATCTGCTTGTCGCGATACACGGATTTGGCGAAAGCCAAGCGTATTTGACCGATTTTGCGGAAGCTGCGGCGGGTAAAGGCTACGCCGTTTGGACTATCGACCTGCCCGCGCACGGCAACTCCGTTTGGCAAAAAGACGTATATAACATAGCCGATGTTGTCGGAATAGTAGAGACGATACTCGCGCTCGCGCCACATACCGAAACGCTATCGTTTTTTGGGTACAGCTTGGGCGGGAAAGTGGTATTTGCTACCTTGCAACACCTGAAAAGCGATAAAAAACTAAAATTACCCTTGCGTTCCGTTTATTTAGCCGCGCCTGCGGGCGCACCGCTCAATATTTTTCACCCATATATAAAAGTACCTATATTATTTAAAAAAATAGTCATTACTTTAGCAAAATATGACGGTTTTATGATTAAATTATCTAATATTTTGTTCCAAATAGGCATTATTGATAAATTCAAACATGGTTTTACCAAAAAATACTTAGAAAACAAAAAAAATAAAGCGCAAATGTTTAGTTGGTGGTATTCTATTTCCAATTTTCCTTTTTCGGTAGCTGTTACCAATGCAATTTTTGATACTAATGAAACAAAAATCCATTTTCTTTTCGGTACAACCGATACCGTAATCCCCAAAAATGCCGATAAATGGTTTAGCAAAAACCTACGATTTACGAGCATACAATATATAGTAGGCGGGCATCGTGCCGTGATGTCAGGTGCGGCAAAATGGTTTTTGAGTTTGTAATAAATTTACAATAAAAAAGTGCATCTTTGCGTTGTATTTAATGCCAACAAATTAGCGAAAACTAATTTATTTGTCAAAATTTCCTTATTGATTTGTTAAAACGCAAAAACGGAATAATATTTGCATTTTATAAATTATTCTTAAATTAATATATAAAAACAAGACCTATATGAAAAAGAACCTTTTATTAGTGGGTATTTTGGCACTTTTGCCAATGCTCGCTTTCGCGCAACTCGGCGAATGCAAATCGGGCAACTGCTCCGAAGGCTACGGCACTTATCGCTTCGCTAACGGCGACGTGTATATGGGCAACTTCAAGGACGGCAAACAGCACGGACAAGGTACGTTCGTTTGGGCGAGCGGCGACAAATACGAAGGCGAATGGAAGGACGGCTATCAAGACGGCTACGCTACGTTCACTTGGACGACGGGTCAGAGCAAAAACGGCTCGTGGAGTCAAGGGCAGTTTGTCCGCGAAATCACAGCCGCCGACGCAGCCGCAGCCGCAGCAGGTGGTACAGGCGCGCCGTTGCCTGGCAGCACTAAGCAACCCGCAGCCGTCGTGACGCGCACGGAGGTAAAACAAACGACCGAACCTGTACAAAATACAGCTACTAATCCGCCCGTAAAAACAAGCACCGCGCCCACGTCAGGTAGCGTTGCGGATACCGAAAAACCGAGTATTTCTATCATTTCGCCGCAAGTAACACGCGGATTTGTGGTTTCTACCGTGGTGGAAACGATGGACGTGCGCGGCATCGCTTCTGACAATAAAGGCATCAGAGCAGTGCGCGTAAACGGTATGGTAGCTTGGTTGGGTGCGCCCAACAAGACAAAAACGACCTTCGAGGTTCCTGTAAGTTTGGTGGCTGGACAAAATAAAATTTGGGTAGAAGCAGAGGATTTGGGAGGTAACAAAACCAAAGACGAATTTACGATTGACCGTAAAGACGCGCGTCCTGCCGCAACCGCCGAAGTCAAAAAACCACGCGAAGAAGTAGCGCCGCGCACCGTAGATAAAACAAAAGGCGCGGGATTTCGCACCGCTTTGGTGATTGGTAACGGTCATTATGACAATATTCCACTCAAAAATGCAGTAAATGACGCGGACTCTATCGCGAACGAACTCCGCCGTCAAGGCTGGGAAGTGATGCACCATAGCGACCTCACGCAGGAGCAGATGGAAAGCGTAATCACCGAATTTGGTGAAAAAATTAAGAAAAAAGGCGGCGCAGGGCTATTTTATTATGCTGGTCACGGCGTACAACTCGACGGTAATAATTATTTAATACCGATGAAAGCGTCGATTAAAAAGCAAGCTGATGTGAAATATAAAGCCGTGAATTTGGGTTCGGTACTCGATGTATTTAACGATGCAAACAACAAATTAAATATTGTGGTTTTAGACGCTTGTCGCGACAATCCGTTTGCGGAAAGCCGTGGCGTTAAAAAAGGCGATGGTTTAGCTCCGCTCAATAACGCGCCTGTCGGTACGTTTGTGGCGTATGCCACTTCGCCTGGACAAGCAGCGAGCGACGGTGACGGCACGAACGGTTTATACACGCAAGAACTCCTAAAAGCAATGCGCGTAAACAATTTGACGCTCGAGGACGTGTTCAAAAAAGTACGCAAAAACGTGCGCCAGGCTTCGTCGGGTGCGCAAATCCCTTGGGAAAACAGCTCGATAGAAGGCACGTTTTACTTCCGTAGAACGGTACAATAATTATTTTGCAATATTATTATTTGAATTTATAAAAATCGTCAGACCGCTTTTGAGTGCGTCTGACGATTTTTTTTGTTGCGATAAGCAACTTAATAGTTGATTTTACGCAAACGGACTACTTATTTCTTTTATTCTTTTTTCTTGATAAAAAAGAACCAAAAAATCAAGACTTATTAGACTTGTCAGGCTACTCTTCGCGAAAAAAGGGAACACAGCCCAAACTTGCAGCTCCCAAATGGTCGCGCTTCGAACAGTGCGCTGTTTATCACCTTTTTACGCTCCGTTCCCGCCGACAACTCTAATAGGTCAGTCCCCAAACTCCTAAGCAATCGACCTTATTTTTATCTGGGTGAAGATAATAACTTTTAAATTTAACACCTATAATATAAAATGGCTCGTGTTTAGTATGATTTAATAAAATCAAAAAAGTAAAAATTACAAATCAAAAGCCTATTTTTGTGGCGAAATATTAGAAAAATAAATTAATTCAAATCATAATATGAAACAAAAATCAAGCCTTATTGGAGGTATTTTTTTAGTGCTAATGGCAGTAGCTGCGTATTTTGGCTACGATTATTATGTAGATAATTATAGTAGCAACACGAATACCGTTGCGAATAAGTATTTGTATATCAAAAAAAATACAAGTTATGATAGTTTGGTTGCGCAGCTAAAAAGCCAAAATTTGCTGATTGATGAGGCTACTTTTCGCGAAGTAGCGCACGAAGAAGGCTACGACCGCAGCCCTGTCCGCGCAGGACGGTTCGAAATTGCAGGCGGCATGGGCAACAAAAGTTTGGTGCGTTTACTGAAAGTAGGCAAGCAGTCGCCTGCGCGCGTGTCGTTTCACAACAAACGGACGATGGCGGAAGTAGCAGGCTATTTAGGGCGCGTACTACAACCCGATTCGCTCGCGTTTTTGGCGACTTTCACCGACGCGCCTTACCTCAAAACAAAAGGCTACACGACCGAAACGGTGATGACCGCTTTTATGGCGAATACCTATGAAATATTTTGGACGAGCGAACCCGCCGACGTGTTAGCGCGCATGATAAAAGAACACGATAAGTTTTGGAACGCCGACCGATTAGCGCAAGTAAAAGCCTTAGGGCTTACGCCCGTGCAGGCATACACACTCGCGTCTATCGTCGAAAAAGAGACTTTGGCGGACGTAGAAAAGCAGCGTATTGCGGGCGTTTATTGGAATCGGTTGCAGCGCGGCATGAAATTAGAAGCTGACCCGACGGTAGTGTTCGCGACAGGGCAATTTGATTTGCGGCGCATTTTGAAGGAGCATTTAGCCGTCGACTCGCCGTACAATACCTATATGTACACTGGGCTGCCGCCCGGTCCGATTTATATGCCTTCGCCCAAAACCATCGATTATACGCTGAATTTGGAAAAGCACAACTACATCTTTTTTTGCGCAGCACCCGATAATAGCGGCACGCACCGCTTTGCCGAAACGCTCGCGCAGCACAACGGCAACGCGAACGAATACCACAAATGGCTGAATACACAAGGCAGATTGGCTAATCAAAAATAAAAAGTCACTTATTTCTTATCAATATACTTCTCCAACGTTTTCAGTAAGCGGTCTTTATATCCTTTTACCGTCGTATCATAGTCGCGGTCGGAGCGATAAACAACTTGTCCTTTGCCGTCGATAAGCATAAAGGTCGGGAACGAGTTAAGCATATATTTGTCCGCTTGCGCCTTGCCTTGCGCTTTGCTGAGGTAAAACTGCTGCCAAGTGATGTGATTTTTTTGCATCAAATCTTTGATTTTTTCGTTTTCGGAGTCGTAGGCGACCGATATAAAATTCACTTTATCGCCGTACTGCGTGTACACCTCCGCGAGGCGCGGCAACTCCGCTACGCAGGGTCCGCACCACGTTCCCCAAAAATCTACTAGCGTGTAGGCGTGTCCGCTCACGGTGTTTTTAAGCAGCTATGTTTTGCTGTCGGCGAGCGCGGTGAGTTCCATACGCGAAAAATCGGCGGGCGGCACTAAGGCTTTATTGAGCGCGAGCAGGCTGTCGGTGAGCGGCTCTAAGTGAAAACTAACTGCCTTACCATTGTCAATACATTCAAAGAGGTATTTTTTCTTATTGATAGTGATGATAGGGTCTAATTGAACCCAGTGTCTAGTTACCACATTATGCCCATTTTTATCTTTTACATCAACAAACCAATTTTTGATTCTCGTGCCATAAAAAGTACCACATTGTACATCATATTTTATGCTATCAAGCATCATTTCGCCTGCGTAATGACCAAATACGTCTATTTGAAAAGTAGTTCTGCCGTAGCTACTTGTACCTTTACCATTTTTATCTTTCTCTTCTTGTCTATACCTTCTCAGTGTATAAGCACAAAGATTGACGTGATTAGGTAAACGCAAATAAATAATTTCGTTGGTACAATCTTCGTTGAATACAAACGGAATATTGGCATAAGGTTGGTATTTATCAAAATTGTAAGGTATAATCCATTTATTGCCTTTTTTATCAAAACCGACGACAAATTGAAACGGAAATCCACTGAATTTTACTTCTAAGATTTTAGGGTCTTTCAATTGTGAGATATATTCACTTTGGCACTTATCCGCATTACCTACTATTTTTTCTACATAATTCCAACGATGTAATTTTTCTATATCTTCCGAAACAAATTGCAACGGCACATCTATGCCTTTGCTTTGCGCAAACAAGGCGCAAGGCAGCAGCAGCGCGCAGATAAAAAGGTTGATTTTCATAGGATTGAAAGATTACAAGGTTATTTATAAGTCCACTAATTTATGTTTTTGCAAGTCGTAGTTTTGTCCTTGTGCCAATAAACTGAACCGCATACCTGTGAATGAGAGCGGCTGCGCGACCGCGCTCGCGCTGTTGTGCGATAGGTTGTAGGGTTCGTAGAGGCAGACGATGCCCGAGCCGACGACCTCCAAAAACCGCGCTTCCCGCACAATCACGCCCGTATCTTCGCCCAAACCGATACCAACTAACGAGTCGTTTTGCGCAACGGCGGCGGCGAGTCGCCCGAAGCGGCTGCGCTCCGTGAAATGCGAGTCCACGATGCTATTCGTCATCAAACCTAAGCCGCGAGAGAGCCGCGCCTGCCCCGTCATCAGGGCTTCGCCCGACTGTCCGCCGTATATCATCACCTCCGACATCATCATCGCGCCCGCGCTCGTGC
>JAYWGJ010000403.1:0-4121 GCA_043778315.1 Saprospiraceae bacterium
CTTATCACCCAAACGAACGTACCCGATGATTGGCTTGATGTGTACGGGCGCACGGTGTACACGGCTTTGCAGCGCGACATACTCCATTTTTTGGAGGCGGAACTCCACCGCTTGCGCTACCGCGACCAAACCAAACGGCAGCTACTCGCCGCACCAAACCAAACCAAACGCTTATAGTTTATAGTTTATCGCTTACCGTTCACAGCTTATAGTTTTACAAAAATGACAACCTACCATTTCACCGCGCCACAATTTGAAGGGCATATCATTATTGCCTACCGCGACGGCATACTTACAAGGATAGATATGGAGCCTGCCACCTTTCCCGAGGGTGAGGCTAATATTTACGCCTTACATATGTTCCTAAACGTACCCCTTTACGAAGAGAACTTAGATGCTTTTGAGCGCGAAAAGCCCGAGCGCAAAATAACCAAAATACCCGACCGCGCACCCGAGTTCGAAGCCTTTTGGACGGCATACAGTAAAGGCAGAAGCGAATATGCAGGTAACCGCCAAGACGCAAAAAAAGCATGGACAAAACTGAGCATCACCGAAAAGATAGCCGCTATCGCCCACATACCCAAATACCTGCGCCAAAAAGCAGATACCAATTACAATTTGGCTTACGGCGCAACGTATCTAAACAAAAAATCATGGGAATAGTAAAACAACAAATATGAAAGGACGACTATGGTCGCACGATGAGGACGCGCTATTGCGCAATACTTACTCAGATAAGCCAACAAAAGACATCGCTGCGCAGATAGGTATTTCTTACAAAGCGGTAGCGCGGCGAGCCTACGCGCTCGGTTTGTGCAAATCGGAGGCGTATTTGAAGTCCGATTTGGGTAGGCGAATTAGCAAAATGAACGCACTCGGTGTCGGGCATCGCTTTAAAAAAGGGCAGGAAGCGCATAATAAAGGCGTAAAGGTGTCGGAGGAGACTTATGCCAAATGCGCCAAAACGTTTTTCAAACAAGGCGATAAGCCACACAATACGGGTTACGATGGCAAAATAAGCGTGCGCGGCGCGAAAACCAAAAACCCATATTATTATATTCGGATTTCCGAAAAAAACTGGCAGCCGCTACATCGCCATACTTGGGAGCAAGCGCACGGCGCGATACCCGAACGGTGTAATGTGCAGTTTATAGACGGTGACTGGCAAAACTGCACATTAAGTAACCTTCGCTTAATGACCAAAAAAGAAAATATTACCCAAAATAATATCTCCAACCTGTCCGAAGAAGTAAAAGAAGCCATTTGGTTGGTACAGGGCTTTAACCGTAAAATTAATACTAAAATTAAAAAAAGACATGGCAACAAAAAACACAGTGACTGATTTGCGAAACATACTGTTCGCGCAATTGGAGCGCCTTAACGACGACGAGCTTACGACGGAGCAGTTCGCGCAGGAAATAGCCCGAAGTAAAGAAATGGCAAGCATCGGCAAAGTAATAGTAGAAAGTGCCAAAGTAGAAGTTTTGGCTGCCAAAGTCAATGATGACTACCGACCTACTAACTTCTTGACGGGCAACCGACCTATCGAGATTGGCGCGGGTAAGCAATGATTTACGGCTATATCAGAGTAAGCAGCGATAAACAAACAGTGGAAAACCAACGGTTTGAAATTAATAATTTTTGCAAAAAGCAAGAAATTGTCGTAGATAAATGGGTGGAAGAAACCATTTCGGGCACAAAAAAAGTGGAGGAGCGCGCGCTGGGTAAGTTAATAAAAAAAATGGACAAAGGTGATATTGTCATCTGTTCCGAGTTGTCGCGGCTCGGGCGAACGCTCCTGATGATTATGGGCGTACTCAACGAATGTATGAATAAAGAAATACAGGTATGGACTATCAAGGACAATTACAGGCTCGGCAATGATATAAGTTCCAAGGTTTTGGCATTTGCGTTTAGCCTTTCGGCAGAAATAGAGCGCAATCTTATTTCGCAAAGAACCAAAGATGCACTCGCTCGAAAAAGAGCCGAAGGCGTGATTTTGGGGCGACCGAAAGGCGTTAAGAATAGCGTAAATAAGCTAACGAAATACGAACTTAAAATCAAAGAATTGCTATCAAAAAAAGTATCCATAAGCGCAATGGCAAGGATACTCAAGATAAATAGAAATACTATTAGTAAATTTATTCAAGAAAAAATAAACACTTCTGAATAGTACTATCCCTTCACCGCGCCCATTTCGCGCATCAGCGCGTCGAAGTATTCTTTTACGTTCGCTTCTACCACCTGCTCGATGGCTTCGTCCACCTTCGGGTGGTCGCCGATAAACTGCCGCTTTGGTATCGTGATAGTCAAGTGGTCTTTTTTGCTTAACGCTATCCCTTTATAAATCGCGTTTTTGGTAGTTTTAAACATCGCGAACGCCCATTTGCGCATTTGCGGCGTGATGGTTTTTTTGAACGTGCCGCCTTCGTTATGCACGGCGGCGTAAGGCACGGACGAAGTGAAATGTATGCCTTCACTTTCTACGTCCGACATGATGCTATCGCGTAGCGCGCCCGTCCGCATCATCAGCGAACCGATAGGGTTCGGCAGCTTCGTATCTGCCCACGGCGTATCAAAAAACGCCTTGCGCTCAAAGTTTTGGTCAAACTCGTCGGTTAGTTCCACTTTAAGGTCGTTTAAAATGGTTTTCATAACGCTTTTAAAGCCTTTCATAATAGCAATGATTTACACAATAATAGCAATGTTTTACACAATACCGAATTTCACAGTCGGGAGCGGGTGGTCGCCGCTCACATCATTGAGTTGTACCCGATACACTATATTATACTGCCTGATGCGGTCGCGCCGGCGCAGGCGCGTGACGCTGATGCGCGTCAGTTGCCCGTAAGGGTTGGCGGCTTCGGGTTGTTTTGCCCATTTGTGGAGTGCCGATTGTATGGCGTTGCAAAGCAATAGGGCGCGCATCGCGGTTGCTTTTTGGTTGGCGGGTGCTGCCGCGCTGCTATTGGTGGTGTTGAGGTCAAAGACCGCTATCTCTATATCGGCAATGCCTACCTGCTCACCGTTGCCCTTGTCGGTGAAGTTGCAAGCACGCAAGTCGAAGAGCGCGCACGGGAATTTTACGGGCGGCTGCTCGTCGTCCATCTGACCCCAATTGAAGTCAACGTACTTTAAGTCTGGCACTGCCGCCGCCAAGCGGTCTTGCAAATCCGCAAACAATGTTTCTAACATAATAATAAAGTTTTGTTTTGAAAACAAATAAAAAGTAAATAGATTTGGTAGTATCGCTATTGGGGCGTAACTTTGTATTAATAATCCACTTCAAATTCACGTTTAAATCCGTTCAATATGACAGAGCAAGAATTTTTAGACCTGCTTCCATTAAGTGAGCCTTCGGAGATTTGGCTAGAAACCGAACGAAGCGTTGCAGCTATGTCGCCCGAAGAATTAGCGCGCTTAAAAGTTGTTTCCCGACGGTTTCAAGATAAGGCGCAGTCCGCCTTAGACCCCAACTATAAGCCACATGGTGGGCGCGAAGAGCCTTAGTCCCACTCTATTAAATGTATCTCAAATCTGTCGTTACCTGTTAAGGTATCGGCAGATTTTTTTATGTCCAATACTTTAAATGCTTTACTCGCAGGTATTAAATATTCGTTTTCTTCATTTTTGTACTTACTCATACTGTTTATATCGCGCGCCGATTTGGATTTTATAATAAAATTAACCGCCCATTCTCCTTTTCTTAAATCAACAAAACTTTTAGCTACGTCCTTCTCTGTACTAGTAGAAGTAAAGCCCATCTCTATACTCGGCGTTTTGTCTTTATAGTGTTTTATGTAAGTTTCTAACACGCGTTGCGACAAACTTGCGCCTCTAAATAGGTCTTTGGAAGTTCCAAAAGTATCAGGTATTTTGTTCAACGCGCTGTTCAGTACTCGAGCGTAAACAGTATGAAAGTCATCTAGTTTACCCTTGCGCAACTGTGAGTTAATACTGATATAAAAATCTGCGGTATAATCCCAAACTGCAGCTATTTGTTCGTCTGCTAAGTCAGGATGTAGTTTGCGCATATCGTCGGTTACTTTGTCTAACGCGGTATTAAACGATTTATTGCTACGCAATAACTTGTAATCTGCGGCTGTATCTTTCAGTGCCAA
>JAYWGJ010000404.1:0-4112 GCA_043778315.1 Saprospiraceae bacterium
ACTAAACTCTTCGTAAGGATATTTGGCAGAATGGTCGGTCGTTTGACTCACTATCACGCCATTGCGAACGAGTAATACGCGGGTATCGCCTACCCAACCCACCACCACGCCGGTATCGGTGATATTCACGCAAGCCAACGTACCGCCGATGCCGTAGCACTCGGGGTGCAACATGACGTACTCCGAAAAGTGCGCTTCGGTGTGCAACAAGGCTTTACTCAATAACTCCGCCTGACTGTCCGCTTCGGCGGTAGCCGTATTCGTGGTCACATACTCCGAAAAACCAGTCGCGATTTGCTCCGCAACTTGCTCGCCGCGATACATCACGCCTGCGCCAACCGACCCACACACTATATATATCTTACTGTTTGTATTTTCTGCTTTGGGGAATATGAAATTAGAGCCGTAGCTGCGATTGCCGCGCTCATTGAGCGAAATAGCTGCCTTAATTTGGTTTTTTGACATAATTACTAATTAAGTTATTTGTTTTATAGATATAAGAGAATAAAATAAAATTTGTTTTGCACAATGATTGCAGAAGAAAATTCGTCTTATTAAGTATTAATTTGGTATTAAAATAATAGTTAATATGCAATAAATCTACTTTCGTAGACTGCAAAAGTACGATTAATGTTTGGTTTTGCAAATAAGAAACCTACTTTTTTGATAAATTAAATTTTTTGAATGTTTTTGCTAAAATTAAGGTTTTCAAGGCTTTACAGAATATTATTCATTAACAAGTTGTTAGGATTTTGTTAAAAATAAAAAAAAGATTACAAAAGTTACCACCAAATAAAAATCTGTTTCTATCTTTGCACCGTAAATCATTTATTAGTTAAAATTTAAAAAATCATTACAATGAACAAAATTGCTCAACTTTTCATTTTCGCAGGTATCACTGTATCTGTAATCGCTTGTGGTCCTAAAGCACCTTCTGAGGCTGATATGGAACAAAAACGCCAAGATTCTATCGCTGCAGCAGCTAAATTGGTAGATACAACTGCTACTGCAGTTGTGGACACTGCAAAAGCAAAAGCTACTGAAGTAGCAGGTGCAGTTAAAGACGCGGCGAAAGACGCAGCAGGTGCAGTTAAAGACGCAGCGAAAGGTGCAGCAGGCACGGTTAAAGATGCAGCGAAAGGTGCAGCTGAAGGCGCGAAAAAAGCGGCAGGTCACTAATTTGACCTACGGTTTTTAGTGAATTTACTAAAACTTTATAGAAGAGGATTGTCACCTGAATTTGTGACAGTCCTCTTCTTTTTTTTGTGGTTTAAGGAGTGCCGTCCAAAATAAGGGGTTGAATATTGTCGGGCAGTTTTGGGCTACGCCCGTTCCGAATTTTACACGAGATAATAGCAAACAAGTCATTTTAAAAATGTAAATTTGCAAGTCAAAAAAATAACCGATAACCAATGTTTGAACAAACTTCCAAAAACATAGGCGACATCTTGTTTAAAGATGCGGGTGCAGATAGCGAATTAGATTACATAGGGCAAACTTCTTGGGTTATGTTTCTGCGGTATCTGCACGACTTGGAGCAAGATAAAGCTGACATAGCTGCGCTGCAAGGCAAGGCAACGACTACAAATACATTATCGACGAAGCGTATCGTTGGCTCGTTTGGGCAATGCCAAAAACTGCCGATGGTAAACTCGATATTCATAAAGTAATGACAGGACTCGATTTGGTGGCGTTTGTAGATTATGGATTGTTTCCTTACTTGGCAGGTTTCAAATCAAAAACCGAGAATCCGCAAACCATCGAGTACAAAATTGGGGAGATTTTCAGCGAGCCAAAAAACAAATGTTGGGTACCAGATTTAAGAGAAAAAGCATCTTCGAAATTTGCGTTTGGGTTTGATTTGGCTGAAAAATGACAGATATGCTAGGTTTTTAGTGCATATAGTAACGGTTTTGGTGAAAATTAGAATAACGTTCCTTAACCATCGAAACAACAAGTTGAATGGACAACGAAAATCAAAAACTCAAAAAAGTAGAAAAGGGAACTATACTGCTGTACCATGGCGAAATTTGCAAATATGGATACAGAGTCATTAGTGGTTGTCTGAAAAGCTATCTTGTAGATAAAGCAGGAAAAGAGCATATTTTACAATTTGCGCCCGAAAACTGGTTAATCAGCGACCTAAAAAGTATTATAGAAAACACACCTGCTACTATTTTTATCGAGGCAATTGAAAATTCGGTGTTGCAATTATTACCTATCAACGATGTATCTAATCTTCAAGCGTTATCGAAAGAGGAGTTAATTTTATCAAAACAATATTTTGGTCAGAAATATCATTGCCTCTAATCAGCGCATAAAATTTTTGTTGTCTTCTACTGCCGAAGAACGATATTTGGATTTTATAGAAACTTACCCTTCTTTATTGCAACGGCTTACGCTCAAACAAATTGCGTCCTATTTGGGTATGACACCAGAATATTTGAGCGAAGTGAGAAGGAAATTAGCACAAAAGTAATTACAACAGTAACTTCTTAAACTACCTTAGTTTTCAACCTTAAATCTTACCCTACATTTGCATTATTATTTCATATTATAAAATTTAAAAAAATGAATAAAGCAATTATATTGGTATTTTTGGTAGCGGTATGCTTAACTAGCAATTTGTATGCCCAAGAAAACGCCGACCTCACCTCCAATCATTACGATTTATCGGTTGGTGCAGCAAAAAGTGGGACTATCGGCAGCCTTTCCTACAAGCATATTTGGGACTAGGCAAAAACCAGCAATGGCGAATTGGTGGTGGACTTAGGCTGTCGACGTACAGTGGCACTGACAATTATTTCGTATCAGCGCCATCAAAATACGCGGGTAAACCAGACCTTACGGACGCTCTTTTTGTTTCGAAAGTGCAACAAAATAATGTAGCGATTATGGTTAGTGCTAATTATCGCATTAAAAGAAAATTTGAACTCGGGTTTAATATCGATTTGGTGGGTTATTCT
Organism: Saprospiraceae bacterium; assembly: GCA_043778315.1. Taxonomy (GTDB): domain Bacteria; phylum Bacteroidota; class Bacteroidia; order Chitinophagales; family Saprospiraceae; genus JBEEMU01. The sequence continues at coordinate 2,967 of JAYWGJ010000404.1, forward strand.
TTTGGCGCAGACCAAAATACGAATTTTATCTCCAACGGCATTTCCGTCCCGGTGGTGGCTAGTGCGAACAGTCCGACAGCGTTATTGGTAGGACCAAACGACTTGGGCATGATTCGGGCGGAGTTCAGTGTGGGCTATTGGGTGAACGATAACTTCCTGATAAGAGCAGGTATCAGCAGTTTGAACACGGAATACAAAACAGCCACAGAGCTGCAAGCAGGTAATGTTCGGTTCAGACAAAACAGTCAGTTGCCTTTTATTGCAATTACCTATTCTCCAAAAAAATAAGGAAAGAAGAAAAAATAAGTAGTGCCAAAATATTGTAAAGGATTTTGTAGCCAAACAAGGCAGATTTGACGCTGAACAAGTAAAAGCGATATTAAATCGTATTTACGAAGTGAACGCACGAAGTGCTGCAGCGCATTGTAAGGATAATCTAACGCAGTTTTGATATGAATAAAAATAAAGATGGAAAACTATCTTTATTTGACGTGAACGGGCGAAGCCCAGATGAGCAATATTGGTACTGGTTATTTTAGACGCTTTACTAAGTCGATAAATCGTAAATTAAATCGTAAATTTATTCAACAAAAGAGTGCATATTTTGCACCTTAATCAGTAACAAAAATGAAATGGTATAACTATTTAGCGTGTTTTTTTGCAGGAATGTTTATAGGGAACTTTGTTCCACATTTCGTAAATGGTATTTCAGGAAACGCCTTTCCTACACCTTTTGCAAATCCGCCTGGGCAAGGGCTTTCCTCGCCAACAATAAATATTGCTTGGTCGCTCGCTAACTTATTGGTGGGTTATCTGCTCCTAAGAGTCAGCAAATTAAATAGCTCCAATAAAGTAGCCATGATCATTTTCTTTTTGGGAATAGCCGCGATTAGTTTTATGCTGGCTGACGCTTTTGCACTCAAAGCAAAGATATAGTTACTTGAATCCTACAAATATTAAAAAATACAACAATACTTTCGTAGTGTTGCTGTATTTTTTTTGAAACCTATTTGGAAATAAAAAAAATCGTATCTTTATGTTCTAAAACAAAACATATATAAATATGAACTTTGCAGACGTAAAAAACGATGTTGCTTTCCGCAAAATATTCGGAAACGCTAAAAAATCTATCACCTTAATTTCATT
>JAYWGJ010000405.1:0-13112 GCA_043778315.1 Saprospiraceae bacterium
GCAAAAAGCGGTGTATTTTTTGTTTTGTACGGTAAAGTTTATTTCACAATAATCTTTGTCGGTCACTACTTTTTGTACCGTGCGCTGTTGCGCAAACTCCATCATTCCAAATTGGCTTTTGGTATTATCAATATAATTATCGGTGTTGTCAGAAATAAAAACGACGCTACCTAATAAGGTATTGATGATGAATAAAGTGTTTTTTTGTGTGATGGTCAATTTGGTATTTTCGCTGCGTAAGACTGCTACGTCGGGGTCATTGCGGAAAGCGCGCCCGTCTAAGTGCCGCCGCCCGATGGTATTTTGCAGCGACAAAACGGTAGAGACGCGCTCCCTACCATTAATGAAACGCAAAAAACTATGCTCCCAGCCGCTATGTACATCTGCGCCGATGCGGCAATAATCTGCGCGTCCGAACGCAGCCGCTAAGGGTACGCCGCACGCTAATATTTGGTTGGGTGTACCAATAATTGAGCGCAAAAAGTCCATTGCTTCGTGCATTACTTGTCCACGGGTCTTGTTTTTGGGCGGATAGAGGCAGGCAGCGTATAAAAAATCTAGTTTGAGCAACGAAAAGCCCCATTTGTACTGCATTACTTGCAATACCTGCCGTAAATAGCCTTGCACTTCCATATTATAGAGGTCTAAGGCGTAAAACCAACCCGACCAAAGCGGATTGTAGCCCGCTACGACGGGTTTCCCCCCGTCGTCGGTGAGCAACCAGTCTTTTTTAGTTTTAAAAATAAGGCTGTTGTTGGCACAAATGAAGGGCGCGAGCCAAAGTCCAGGTGTCATGTTTCGCGAACGGATATCGTCTGCGATAGAAGCCATGCCGTCGGGGAAACTATCGGGCTTCACGGACAACCAATCGCCTACTGCGGTTTGCCAACCGTCGTCTATTTGGAATACTGACGGGTGTGTGTTGCTGTTATCGGCAGGCAAAAAAGTATTGTTTTTTTGTTCGGCGAAAGCCGCTAAATTGTCTTTTATAACTCGTTCGTTGATTTTGGTATAATGGTAATACCAGCTCGTCCAACCGTTGATAGGCGCAGGTGCAATGCAAGGCTTTGTGTCATTTAGCTGAAAGAAAGTATCAAAAAGCTGCTGCTCTTCGCCTTCCGCATACCATAAGTCTAATAACGGAAAAGAGTGTTCGAGCATTAGGTTATTCAAGTCTTTTCGAGCGGTAAGGGTTTGCGCGGCATCGTCCCACTCAAAAACGGTAAAGCAAAGGTTTTCGTTTAGGGAGGCAGTAAGTGCGATAGTATTTTTGCTTTTGTGCGCGCTACTGCGCAAATAGGTGTAGCTCCACGAGTGCAGTTTGCCTTTTTGTTGCGGGTATTTGTAGAAACTATAATCGCCCATAGCCGATAAGAACGGACGCGCCAGAAAACTAAGCGGTTGTATCCTTTCTGTGAGCGCGAACTCGCGGCTCTCCGTCCATGATTGCCAACCATTGCAAAACACATTGCTATTTTGTGGTGCGTTGATGCTAAAAACGACCCGTAAATCACTTAAAATAAGTGGCTTTTTGGGGTGTAACGAAATGGAAAGGCGCGTACCGCCGCGCTCTATCTTAGTATAGACATCGACGTAAAGTTCATCGAAAAACTGCGTTTTATTAATGGGTAAAGTGATGGTTTTGCCGTCGTATTGTAGCGTAATAGTTTGTATATTCATGTTTTTATAAAATAAAAATAAATTATTTTTGGATATTTAATAACTATATCAAAAAGAAGTTATATTTTTGCGTCAGATGATTTTGACATATTATCGTATCTGAAAAGAAGCACAAAGTACAAAAAAATAAAAATACACCCTGCATTTTATTGTCAATTTTTATTATATATCTATAACTAAGTCCTAAAAAAAAATTATGAAAAAAATTATCCTAATTAGTTTAGCCTTTTTGAGCTATAACGACTATGTAAACGCGCAAGCATTAGGTGCAAAAATCGGTTACAATCAAGCTATGGTAGGCGCGCCGACGCTTGGGCAGGTTTATGTAACTAAAAACAATCTGCCTGATACGCTTAACCTACAAACGACCGACGCGCTCCGAAAAAGTTATGGTGTAGGCGGTTTTGTGCGCTTCGGTTACGAGGACTTGAAGCCATTTTTTCTGCAAATTGATGGTATGTTGTGGTACAATAAAGCGGCTTATGCAGTTACCGACCGCAGCGCGACACCCGCGACGCTTTCTACTTATGAGCGCGCTCGGTATCGCCTTGATTTGCCTATCACGCTTGGCTTAAAGTTTTGGTGGTTGCGGGTGAACGGTGGTATAGTTCCGACAATACCTTTCGGGGAGGGCAGTCCTACTCGGAATTTTGAGCCTTGGTTTACCGATACGTTCAATAATGTGAATTTCATGTACACGGCTGGCGTGGGCTTGGATATTATAGAACGCATTAGTATAGATGTGCGGCTGCAAAACGATTTTGGTACGCGCCGTGAGACGACCATTCCCGATAGTTTCGGGAATTATACCGAACCAAATTATATTTCTTCGCGCAACAAACAAGCGCAGCTTTTGGTAACATTAGGCTATCGGTTTTCGCGAACGCAGTAGATTGGGCGATTTATAAAATAAAAAGCGGCAGCACTCTGAGAGGAGGTGCTGCCGCTTTATTTTATTGAAGAAATGCCCAAAACTGCCTTTTTAGTGGCGGTTTTGGGCTTAAAATACTTTATGCACCATTTTGGTAAACTAATCACTATCGCGCCTGCTGCGCCGCAGGTTTCACAGTTTTTAGTGTATAACTCTTGAGCGAGCGAAGGGTTATTTTTGAAATCAAACTCTTTGACTACTTTACCATTAAAAGAGACTTTTAAATTATTCATACTGCGGATTCGTCCATCTCCTCCGCTTCCCATTGAACTTACAGTGTCAATATCACTATTTTTATGATAAATAGAAAAATTAGCACTTACTGGACCAAAAACTCTTTTTGTATTAACTAAATAATAGCGAAAAAGACTTTTTTTAGTCCAAGAAGGTTCTTGATAAAAAAGAGAATCAGGTGTGTAAGTAGTATTGTTATCAAAAAAATCGGTTGTCTCGTTTATTTTAGTAAATTGGTAGTAAAAAATGGGTTCAGGTTCAGGTTTACCACCTAAATTTTTCGGGCAGCCGCAAAACATCAACGCCGCACCCAAAAACAATATAGAAGAAATGAAATATCTTTTCATGGATTATTTTTTTGAAAGTGAAAAATACCCAAAACTGCCTTTTTAGTGGGCAGCTTTGGGCTTGAAATACTTTACGCACTATTTTGGTAAGCTAATCACTATCGCGCCTGCTGCGCCACAGTTTTCACAGTTTTTACTATATAATTCCTTAGAAAGCGAAGCATTATTTTTAAAATCAAACTCCTTGACTACTTTGCCATTGAAAATTATTTTTAAATTACTCATATCTCGTATCCTATCTGCATCGGAAGTATAGCTTACAGTGTCAATATCACCGTTTTTATGGAAAATTGAAAAATTAAAGCCAGTAGGTCCAAAAATCCTTTTATTATTGACTAAATAGTACCGTAAAATACTTTTTTTAATCCACGAAGGCTCTTTTTCAAAAAGAGAATCAGGTGTGTAAGTAGTATTGTTATCAAAAAAATCGGTTGTCTCGTTTATTTTAGTAAATTGGTAGTAAAATATAGGTTCAGGTTCTGGGTCACCGCCTAAATTTTTCGGGCAACTACAAAACATAAATGCAGCACCCAAAAACAAAATAGAAGAAATTAAATATCTTTTCATGGATTATTTTTTTGAAAGTGAAGATTTAGAATTTTGCGAAGCGAACATTAAACGGACAGTTCGGTATATAAAAACGAGCAAAATATAAGCCGCTTGGTAATTCCGAAATATTTTTGGTACTGATGCCCTCCACGTCAAACTCCTTGACCAAAGTCCCGTCATATACTTTATGTATTTTGGCAGGATAAGTTTCCGTAGAGTTATCTACCTCGATGCGTAGGGCATTACCGCCGTTTTCTACATCTACATCAATGGTCGGCGGAGCCGTTGTCAACGCATCGCCATCAATTGTTTGCGACTGTGGAATACACGTCAGCGCACCTGATTGTGTACGAACTACTGCAAATATTGAGGCTGCAATATTACAATCTGCCTCTGCCCGAATCCACCCTGAAATAGCTCCTACTGGTACCTGTACCTCGATAGACGAACCACCAATAAAAACACCATATATAGGTATGCCCGTATTTAATACTGCCCATCCTGGGGGCAACGACCAGACTACTCGTGTATAAATAGTAGGATTAAGTCGATAGGTATATAACATAGTAGGGTTTTGGGTAATTTGTGTCGGACCAAAAACTTTAACGAGGTCGGGACGCGCAAGCGATTCTATATCGATAGTTAAAGGGACGCATTCGCAGCAACTCACGGAAGTTGCCATAAGCCTACCGATAGAGGAATTAACCGCACCTGGATTCAAGCCAACCCTAACGCTATTGGGTCTGACTACTGGTGGAGCGGATTGCCCTGCTGCTACTGGTGGGTTTAGAATAAAGGAGTTACCGTCGTTCCGTATTAAATCCCAACGATAGTCCCCAGATGCGACTGGCACATAAAAAGTTTTTGATTCTACATCACAAATAGTAGTTCCATCTTGCGCTATAATTGTAGGAAAAGAATTAGGCTTGGTACAAGATACACCCGACTTATTGCATATTTCTTTTATCATAGCCGCAGTTTGCAGTAGCGTAAATTCATCTTGGCAGCGAGAGGGTGTGTATGCCATACAATTTCTGATTTGTGGTTGCCAAGTATCTTGCCAATGATCTTCACCTGCGTTGTTCTGATAATTACAATTAATTCCACCGGTAACTCTTACATACCTTGTAGTGCCAGTGTTTGCTAAGTTAGGAGTTCCCTCTGTATCACATAAATGGTCACCTGTTACCTCGCACTGTTTTACTCCCGATGATAATGGGTCACATAAAAAAGTTTGTAAACGGGTACGGCTAACAGGTTCTTGGTCGCATGTAGAGCAATGGCTATTGTCATTATTTGAATTGATAGTATTATCACAATCGTGTGTGTGGTATAAACCAAAACAATGCCCGAGTTCGTGCGCTAATAAAGACGCGTTAAAACTTCTTTTATCTAAATCTGGGTAATTTACATCTGCCGCAAGTTCACTTCGTACTGCAGTAGCTGTGAGGTATGATGCCCGAGAAGGGATAAATGCGGCACGTCCTGTTGCTTGATCTGAGGTGTTCACAATGTGAATATTATAGGCATTGGGGTCTTTATGCGTAGTAAATGCCGTTTGCATAGTTGCTTCATCTGCTAAGCATAAATCAAATAACGCTGGGTCTTCCACATAAAAAACACTACACTTTCGGTACACTCTTATCGGCATATTATTGATAGCATAAATTCTATTGGTTCGGTATATCAGTTCATCTACCTCGCGCTCCTCTATGGCATTATCGTGCGCAGTATTGCGGTATATCCATATTTTTAAAGGTACATAGTACATATCGCAAGCTCCTGCAACGCGTGATGTACTGTTAGAGGTTGACGGAAGCGATAAATCTTTACTTCTGTTCGCTATCCGAATAACTTCGCGCTGATTAGAGGTAAGCTCCAAATAGTTGTCGGGTACGTCGTAGCCATGCTGTTGCAATATAGTTATCAATCCCGTATTATTTCCATACGGAAATTGTTGCTCTTGCTCTGCTTTACTCGGTTTAGGCGTGGCACAATGCGGTATCGTTGTAGTATCACTACTTTGCGCCCAAATCGCGCTATTACACCACAGTACTAACAAAGTTAGCACAGTTATTTTTATTTTTTTCATTATTTTGTAATTTATTGATTTTTGAGAAATTGTTTATTTTAACTGAAAATCAATAAATTACGGAGGTATCAGCCTACACGCAGGTACGCAGGTACGCAGGTACGCAGGTACGCAGGTACGCAGGTACGCAGGTACGCAGGTACGCAGGTTAAAATTAGACTCTACAAGATACGCACTTTTTGGCATAAATTCGTATTTTTTTTGTTTATTTTTTTAGATAATAGATTTACGAAGCCTCGAAGGTTTCGCAAATTACTCGGCACATTACTCGTTGTTTTTATGTTACAAAATTACGAGGTATATTTTTATAAAAAAGGGAGAAAATTTTGCATTAATCCGAACTTTTTTTAAGTTTATATTTTATGGATATTCATAATAGTATTATATAAAATACTGTTAATCAAAGTATTAAACTATCATATTATACTAATATAAATGCATTTTTTAAGTCATTTATCCGAAAAACTCGATTTCGAGCCTTCAAATATTTATTATTGATATATGATATGATTGTAGTGCATTGATTATCAATTAGTTATAGCAATAAAAATGCACAAAAAAGCCGCTCCATCTGTATGATGAAGCGGCTTTTTTTGTGATTTAAAAAAAATTATTAAAATGAAATCAATTATAAAATAACTCCAACCGTCGACCACGCCTCCGCTCGTACCGTAAAATGTGGTTTTATCCTCGCCCAAGTCGTGCGGAAAAGCGGCGTTTCGCGATAATTATTTAAGTCGGTTTCGGTGTTCCAAAGACTTATTGTAAAAAAAACACATGGATTTTGCGCGTCGCGCTGCAACTGTACTCCATTACAGCCTTTCATCTTGAGAATAAACGGCTGTACTTCGTAAAAATTAGCGATAAAAGACGGAATGAACTCCGTGGCGAGCGTCAGCTTGACAATTCTTGTTACCACATCTCAAATTTTTGGTATTTACATTCCAATTTACCATTGAAAAGCGTCATTTTTACCGTTGGTTTTAAACCAAAATGCTTTAAAGCGGATTGATTGCTGCTAATCATCCATACGTTGTAGCCGCTAAACCGCTTTTTGAAAATGTCGGAAACTTCTTTATAAAACACATTCATTGCGCCTGCTTCGCCGCCGAGCCGTTCGCCATAAGGCGGATTAGTGACCACGAGGAGTTCGTCGTCTGGTGGAACGGGCGGCTGAAATTGCTGAATACTGATGTTTTTGAGTGTTATTTTATTGGCAAAACCTGCGCGTTCGATATTAGATTCGGCTGCGGCGAGCGATTTTGCATCGTTGTCGGTGCCGCCGATTGTCGCTTTTATAGGTTTGCGGGCGCGCATCGCCGCAAGGCGGACTTCGTTCCAGAGCTTTTCGTCGAAGTTTTTCCAACGGTGAAAACCAAACTCGTAGCGCAAACTATTGGCAGGCGTGTTTGAGGCAATCATCGCGGCTTCTATTAGCAGCGTTCCGCTACCGCAAAACGGGTCGATAAACACGCCTTCGCCTTTGTAGCCTGCGTGTAGCAACATGCCTGCGGCGAGTACTTCGTTGATAGGTGCTTCGTGTTTGCCGACGCGGTAGCCTCGATAATGCAGCGAATCGCCCGAGCTATCGAGCGAAATATTCACGGTCGCGCCCGAAATGCGCAGGTTAAATTTGATGTCGGGACGCTCCGTATTGACGTTCGGGCGTTTGCCGTGTCGGTCTCTAAACCAGTCACAAATTGCATCTTTTACCTTCAAAGCAGCAAATTGCGAATGCGTGAATATTTCGGAGTGAACCGTAAAATCAATCGCAAAAGTATTGTCTAACGACATATATTGCTCCCAATCTACGGTTTTCGCCCAATTATATAAGCCTTCTTCGTTGGTGCATTGTGCATCTAAAATAGGCACGAGCAGCCGCAAACCTGTGCGCAAGCAGAGGTTTGCCCGATAAAGCAAACGCATATCGCCCTCGCAACTCACGGCGCGTGAGCCAACTTCTATTTCGGTTGCGCCAAGCGCGGTCAATTCTTCTACCAATACAGGCTCTAAGCCGTGCAGGGTTTTCACTATTATTTTCATAAGCCTTATTTGCACCGCAAAGGTCTGCAAAAATATCGTATTTTTATAGTAATATCGTATTTTACAAGCCTTGAAACTGAATTGAGTTTATTTTGTTAATTATAATACAGAAAAGTAGTTGTCATTTATTTACAATAAAAATTTCAAAAAACGGTCAATTTGTCTTATTATAATAAAAAACAACGACTATTTGGCAAAAAAAACAAATTGGCAAAATTATTGAAAAAGTAATATTATTGCAGTCGCTAACCGCGCGAAATTATTTTTACATAAATAAGGAAAATTTAAAAAAATAAAAAAAATGATGAACGAAAAAGAATTTCGCAAGTACGCAGTCGGTCACTTAGGACATAACGGCGCGACGCTCGACGACTACCAATCCAAAATGGGCAACGTCGGTAATGTGGTGGGTATGACTCCGTATATTATCGAGGAGCGTACCATGAACGTGGCACAAATGGACGTGTTTTCGCGTTTGATGATGGATAGAATCATCTTTTTGGGTACGGGCATCGACTCGCAAGTGGCGAATATCGTGCAAGCGCAACTCTTGTTTTTGGAGAGCGTTGACCCGAAACGCGATATTCAAATCTTTTTGAACAGTCCGGGCGGCGGCGTTTATGCGGGTTTGGGTATTTATGATACGATGCAATATGTTGCGCCCGACGTGGCAACTATTTGTACGGGTATGGCTGCCTCGATGGGTGCGGTACTGATGTGCGCAGGCACAAAGGGCAAGCGGTCGGCGTTGCCGCACTCTCGCGTGATGATACATCAGCCGTTAGGTGGCGCGGAAGGACAGTCGCGCGACATGGAAATCACGGTGAAAGAAATCGTGAAACTCCGCGTGGAACTCTACGAAATCATCGCTAAACACTCGGGTCAGACGTTCGAGAAAGTGGAAGCAGACAGCGACCGCGATTATTGGATGCGCGCCGAAGAAGCGAAAGCTTACGGTATGGTCGACGAGGTTTTGACGCGCACAAAAGCGTAGTTAGGAACTTTAAAAAATAAAAAGCCGCTATTTTCTGTATGAAAGTAGCGGCTTTTTTATGTTTTTGCTTTCAAAACCTGCAAGGTAAAAAAAAGACCTTACAGGTTGCGCACGTCCCTACAACAAACACACGCCGTATTTCGCTTTGAAAATCATTTTGGGTTCTAAAACCACCAATCCCATTTTATTATTAAACGCATTTGCGGCGCAAGACATCGGTTCTATCGCTATCGTTTTGCGGTCGGCAGGCGTGTATATTTGCAAATAACGGTACTGATTATCGGTTGCGTTTTGCCAAACCGCTAATTGTACGCCGGTTTGCGGGTCGGAGATGACGGTTTGTATTTTTTTGCCGTGGTTAATCAACTCAAATCCGTGGTCTAATTTGTTGTCGCGTAGCGACGCGCCATTTAGATACTCCAAAAAATTAACGGTTTCGCCTGTCGGTATATTTTTTTCGTTCGTTTGCATATAGCGGACGGGCGGCAGCATGAGTGCGAGGTCGTCGATGCTCGCGGTGTTTAGTTTGAAATACGGGTGCCAGCCGTCGCCGAAAGGCATAGGTTTTTCGCCGTCGTTGCTAACGGTTGTGGTGCAGCGCAAGCCTTTATTGGATAGCCGATATTTGAGCTGTACGGTGCAGGCGAAAGGGTAGCCTTTGGTTTTGCCATCATAAACAAATACCAAATTGACACTTGCTTTATCGCTCGACGATTTCAGGTTTTCGACCTCGTATTTCGCGCTGTGCCACAAGCCGTGAATGGCGTGACCCTCCTGCGGACGGCTTATCGCTAACTTGTAGCGATGCCGATTATGCACATAACTGCCGCCGTCTAAGCGGTTCGGAAACGGCGTTAATTTGGCACTTTTGTAGCCGCTATTTTCTGCCGCGTCCGCTTCGGTGACGTAACCGTCGATGACCGAAATCAGGCCGCAGCGATTATCGCGCAGCATCAAATTATTCACATTTCCACCAAAAGTAGGCAAAATGGTGGCGTATTCGCCTGTTTTGGTGTTTATTAGCCGAACTTGCGGCATCGCGCCTACGCGCTCTTCTATGGCTACAAACATTTTTTTCTTATTTTAAGTAGCTGAAATAAATTAATTAAAAACTTGAATATATCCGTCGGTGCGCAGCTCCATTTTGTAGGATTTGCTGTCGCCCGCGTCAAAATCGGTGTGGCTATACACCGCGTTACCTTCCGCCATATATATAAATCCGTCTTCGTCGATGCTCGCTACGCGTTGCCGCACTTCATTGCCTTTTACGGTCATGCCGCCGATGATTTTTTCATCTATTTTGTTGCCAATTTTGTCAAATGTAATCAGAAAATAATTGTAATTGAGCAACTCGGCGCGCCAATACACTAAGGCGTGAATGTCGCCTGTGTCGGGGAGTTTGAAGCACGGCACAAACTCGGTAAACTCGTCTTCTATCGCTACCGTCGCCTCGTTTTCGTTGGTGGGTTGTAGCAATATTTCGCTCACGGCGGCAAGTGGCAGCGTCTCGTTTTCGGTGCTGAACGTGTGGTGTATTTCGTCGTCCAAAACTATGGGCAATTCTATCTCTGGAAAGAATTTTAGGAATTGGTTGAAATGTGATTTTTTCAAGATTTTTTTATTTTTGTGAGGTATTTTTTTAGATATAAAGATGCAAAGTTTTTTCTTTTTTTAAACGCGGATAAGCAGAGAGGGAAGAGGCAGAGCGGTTTTTTAAAACTGGAAGATGCAAAGTTTTTTCTTTTTTTAAACGCGGATAAGCAGAGAGGGAAAGAGGCAGAGCGGTTTTTTTAAAACTGGAAGAGGCAAAGTTTTTTATTATAAAGATACAAATTGCTCAAAATACGTCTGCTAGTTGTTTCCCGAACGCCGCCCAACTGTAATTTTGGCTAATCCACGTTCGCGCATTAGCGGTAAGCGTAGTTTGCAGGTCGGGCGCGGAGAGCAAGCGGTCTATCTGTTCGGCGAAGGCTTTGGGCGTGTCCGCTAATAATAAATGCGTTTCGGGGACGGCGGCGTAAGCACTATTCACGACTGACGACGCGATAACTGGCACCGACATTGCCATACTTTCCAACACTTTATTTTGTTGTCCGATGCTTAAAAACAAAGGCGCGACGAAGATGCGCGAGCTATTGTATGCCAAGCGAATATCGTCCATCCAACCGCTTACAGTCACGTTGTCAGATGCCAATTGCAGTACCGCGTTTGATGGGCGTGCGCCCGCCAACAAAATGCGCAAATTCGGGTATTTCGCTAGCAATAAAGGTAGCACTTTTTTGACTAAAAACAACGCCGCGTCGATATTTGGGACGTAACCCATATTACCTACAAAAACAATATCATATTCTATCTTGACGGTTGGGTCGCGCTCAAAAAACGCCATATCGATGCCGTTCGGTAGTACTTTTATGGTGTCGGGCGTGTCGCTAAACAAGTGCGTTTTGTCCTTTTCGGTAATCACTAATTGGTGCTTAAATTGCTTGGCGCAATGCCGTTCTAAGGCTGCGGTTCGGCGCGCTTCCCATTGCCAAAACGGGCGTTGCCACCATTTTACATCGGCTGCCCATCGTGCTGCGCCATAAGCGTAAGCGTCCATAAAATCGATGGTAGCGGGTACGCCGCAGCCTTCATAATACGGTGCCATGCGGATTAATTGGCAATAAATATGTTCGGGCTGCTGGGCGGCGATGACTGTGCGGATTTGTCGGTGCGCATCGGTATTGTAAAAATAACTGACTTGCATCGGCAAACCATTAAAAATGCCTTTGAATAAATTACTTAAAACCTGACTTTTGGTCTGTACTATAACGTGTATTGAGGCGCAAAGCGGCGCAATAACTGCGTAATCTTCGGGCGAAACTGCGCCGTCGTTGAGGCAAACCAAGCAAATTTCGTGGCATTTCGCCAACTCGCACAACTGATAATACAGCCGTAATTTGTCCCCTTTTTCGAGGGGATACGGAAACCGTGATGTCAGTACGAGGAGTTTCAAAAGCGCGTTATATTAGGAACATATATTGATTATACATTATAGGTGTGTAAAAATATACTTTTTGCACAATTGCAAAGTTAAGATTATTTTTTTGACTAAAAAAAACAAAATGTTAATACCGTTATTCGGCAAACCAAAATTATTGAATTTTAAATATATTTTTCGTAATATGATAGCTATTTTAGTATAAAAATGAATTTTATTGAAAAATAAATCAAAAATATTTGGTGGTTTCAATGAATAGTTCTAATTTTGCAGAATATTTTTTATTTTTCTAAAATTCCAATAATTTATTAATAAACAAAAAATCATGCCATTTGCTCGTTTTAACGCGGTAGAAACTACTTTGCACCGCGCCGAAGTACACCCAAAAGCACCTGCTAATCGCGTTCCCGACTATTACGGTAGTAACGTTTTTGGCGATGCAGCCATGAAAAAACACCTCACCGAAAAAACCTATAAAATGGTGAAAGAGGCGATTACGAACGGCACCAAAATTGACCGCGCTATCGCCGACCAGGTAGCGGCAGCGATGCGCTCGTGGGCAACCGACCGAGGCGCGACGCATTACTCGCATTGGTTTCAGCCGCTCACTGGCGCGACCGCCGAAAAACACGACACGTTTTTTACACTTTCGCCAAGCGGCGACGTGATTGAGGAGTTTAAAGGTTCGGCATTGGTGCAACAAGAACCCGACGCGTCGTCGTTTCCGAACGGCGGCATTCGCAGTACTTTCGAGGCTCGGGGCTACACCGCTTGGGACCCGTCGTCGCCTGCGTTTATCATGGAGAGCGGCAATTGCTTGACGTTGTGCATTCCGACTATTTTTATTTCTTACACTGGCGAAGCCCTCGATTTTAAAGCTCCGTTATTAAAATCGCAGCACTATTTGGAGAAAGCGGCGGTTGCGGTATGCCAATATTTTGACAAAAACGTCACGAAAGTACAAACAACCCTGGGCTGGGAGCAAGAGTATTTTTTGGTGGACGAAGCCTTGTTTACTGCGCGTCAAGACTTATTACTTACGGGTCGGACGCTGATAGGCAGAGTTCCGCCGAAAGGACAGCAATTGGAAGACCATTATTTTGGTTCAATTCCCGAGCGCGTGCTACAATATATGTTCGACCTCGAGATTGAATGTCACAAACTCGGAATCCCTGTGCGGACGCGGCATAACGAGGTTGCGCCTGGACAATACGAACTCGCGCCGATGTTCGAGGAAGTGAATATTGCGGTCGACCACAATT
>JAYWGJ010000406.1:0-13075 GCA_043778315.1 Saprospiraceae bacterium
AAGTCGAACACCACAAAATTACCGCTTTTGCTGAGTTCCAAACCTGGAATGCTGTCGTCTTTCGCATCGCGCGGACCGATGCCCGATAAAAACAACAAATTGCCTACGCGCCGTGCGTGCGGGTACGCGCCGACGGGTTTAGGTGCGTTATTGGTATTAAAAATTTGCTCCATTTTGTGTAAAAGTTGAGTAAAACAAAATAGGCGACACTATCGCGAGCGATACTGTCGCCTATTTCAAGGTAGCTATTTATAGTCTGATTTCGTCCTGATTTTGGTCAAAAAAGTGGTATTCCATCAATTGACTGTTGCCGTCCGACACTATTTTTACCCAGCGTTTGTACTTCAAAAACCATTGCATTTGCGGTGTTTTCCACCAGCTTCCGTGTTTCAGATACGCCTCTATAAACGGGTGTACTTTGATAGACACCTTAGTTGATGGCTGCGAAGTGAGTATAAAATTGAGGTCGCGGTCGATGTGGTCGGTCACCAAAACAGAGGCATTTATTTGCCCCGAACCGTTGCAGGCAGGGCAGCTTTCCACCGTCGATATAGTCACTTCGGGGCGCACCCGCTCGCGTGTAATTTGTATCAAACCAAACTTACTGATAGGCAAAATCGTATGCTGCGCCTTGTCGGTGTGCATAAACTCGAGCATCGCTTCGTAGAGTTTTTTCTTGTGTTCGGGGTTGCGCATATCGATAAAATCGATGATGATAATACCGCCGATGTCGCGCAAGCGGATTTGGCGCGAAGCCTCTTTTGCTGCCTCGAGATTGACCGCGAGCGTTTGCGTTTCTTGGTCAGAATTGTCCATTTTGTTGCCGCTATTCACGTCGATAACGTGCATCGCTTCGGTGCGTTCTATGATAAGGTACGCACCGCTCGGCATATTTGCAGTTTTGCCAAACGACGATTTTATCTGTCGTTGAATACCATAATGCTCAAAAATCGGCTTCGTTTGGTTGTGAAATTGTATAATACCAGCTTTATCGGGCGCGATTTGCTCCAGGTACGTCTGAATACTATGGTACATTTCCTTGTCGTTCACCACCACTTTACTAAACGTATCGTTCAGTAAGTCGCGCAAGATGCTCGAGGTTTTGTCGAGTTCACTGAGTAGCTTTGTGGAAGTAGTTTTATTGTGCATCGCTTGATGCACCTCCGTCCATTTGCTCGACAGCTCGGTGATTTCTTCGTGTAGGTCGGCTACTTTTTTGCCTTCGGCGGCGGTACGCACGATGATACCAAAGTTTTTGGGTCTGATGCTTTCCATAAGGCGCAGAAGGCGTTGCCGCTCTTCGGCGTTTATTATTTTTTTGGATACAGAAATGCCAGTTTGGAAAGGCGACAGCACTACATACCGACCTGGCAGCGTGATTTCGCAGCTCAACCGAGGACCCTTGGTAGAGATAGGTTCTTTCAAAATCTGAACCATCACCATATCTTTGCGCGTAAAAACCTGCTCTATTTTGCCAGTTTTTACAATATCGGGTTCTATCTTGAACTTATCTAAGGAGGCAGTAGGTATTCCGCCGCTTGTCGCGCCGTTCGTGAACTTCACGAGCGAGCGAATGCGCGGACCTAAATCCGTGTAGTGCAAAAAAGCATCTTTTTTGTGACCAATATCTACAAATGCAGCGTTCAGTCCGGGCATAGTCCGACTGATGCGCCCCAAAAAAATGTCGCCGACCGAAAAGTTATTATTTGTTTTTTGATGGTGTACCTCTACTAGCAGATCGTCTTCTAGTAATGCTATTTCTACGCCCGTAGGCGCAGCGTTGATAATCAGTTCTTTTTTCACTTGAATGCGTGTAATACTATCGACGAGTTAGCTGATTTTGCTAAGCAAAACAGGCTAACGGTTATATATTGGATAAAAATAAAAATTTGCCGATAGTGAACAAGAACGCTATAAATATAAGTCGAGTTTATGAATTTTAATCTAAAATAAAGTAATCTTAGATTAAAAATGTTTCAATATCGGTTCTATTTTATAGATTTCTTGTGGTGTAATCAAAATATAAAATAAATAATTGCTAATTGTTTTCGTAATATTGAAAGCAATTTAGCTTTAAAAATAAACAATAGGTAAGATACTTTTATACATGTATAAATTTACCTTTACCTATTGTTTTATCGCTAATATGAGGCGATAAATTGCGCGGAACGAATCCACTACAACCTATTTTTTCTTCTTATGACGATTTTTCTTCAGTCTCTTCTTGCGCTTATGAGTCGCAATTTTATGACGTTTACGTTTTTTTCCGCAAGGCATAGGTTATCGAATTTAATTATTGTTATGAAAAAATATTTTTATTATAAAAAGCTATAATTATTTTATTGAAGCTACTTCAAATTTTTGACAATATCGGTCGCTTGTTTCTTTAAATTTTGGTTTTTGGTCAGTTCGGCACATTTTGCGTAAGCGTTTTTTGCCTCTGCCATTTTATTAATTGTTTCGTACTCTTGCGCTATCAAACAGTACGCCTCTTCGTTTTTCGGGTCTATTTGTATGATGTGTTCAAACCTTCCTATTGCCTTTTCGTGCTGCCCTGTTGTTATCGCCATTTGCCCCAAGGTAAGAAACAGACCCACATTATTTGGCTCTTTATCTGCCAGTGCGGTAAGCATTTTTATACCCTTCATCGGTTGCGCACCTGCGCCTTCTACATAGCATAAAGCCAAGTTTATTTTGCTATCCGATACTGACGGATTGAGCGAAATAGCGGCTTCGAAGGCTTTGATAGCGCGTTTGGTACAAAACTCCCGTACCGTTTCGTCCTTCATCTTCTTGAAGCCAATCGCGTAGGTCGTACCTGCTATCGCCCATGAGGTATCGGAGGGGGTGAGTTCGGCTATTTGTTGTGCATAAACGCCACCTGCTGCAAAGTTACCTAATTTATTCCATTCAGACGATATTTTTTTTAAAACTTCGCGTTTTTCATTTCCCTGCGTGCTTGCGAGCTGCTTTTCCAACACCTCAATACTTGCTTTATCGGCTGCTTTTATCGCTATCTTAGCATCATTTAGTAACACTTCGCTGCTCACAGGTTCACTACTGATAGCGACCGCTTTTTCCTTGCTAGTAGCTTGATTCGGGTGCGTCCGTCCGCCAAAGTACAATACGAATAAGCATATAACTGCTGCTGTGGTGGCAATAAGTTGCTGTTTCATTATAAGTTATAGTCAAAAAGTTGTATTCAACTGAACAAGATAATTCAATTGCATAGCTGAAATAAAATATATTATCAATCTTCTTTTTCCTCCTTAACAACAATATCAGTGCCTTTTGCACGAATTTCGTCCACAAATACCTTCGCGGGCTTAAACGAGGGCACGAAATGCTCAGGAATATCAATAGCATGGTTTTGCTTGATATGACGACCTACTTTTTTGGCGCGACGCTTAATTACAAACGAGCCGAAACCGCGTACATACACGTTTTCGCCTTGCGAAAGGGACTCTTTCACTTCTGTAAATAATGCCTCGAGAGCCACCAACACATCTACTTTTGCTATGCCTGTTTTGTCGGCAATTTTAGCTACTAAATCTGCTTTGCGCATGTTACTAATTGATTATGAATAAGTTATTAGAGTTGCTTTTGTGGTTTACTAAAAATATAAATGGCTGCAAAGTTCGTTTTTTTTTCTGACAAAAGAAATGGTTTTGCAATTATTTTTAAAATAAATAAATTTCTTCGCTTGTGGCATCTAATGAAAGGTATGAAAAAGCAGTCCTCAACCACTAAATTCGGCGTTAAGCCCGAAATAATTGTCGTACTAGAACAGTTAAAAATCAAACATTGTAAAAGATAGGTATCTCGCCCCTCCGAACTAAATACAATTCCGATATTTTTTATATCGTCACATTTTTGCACCTTTGCTGTATCAAATACACAAATTAAATTCTAAGTTCTGACAATCATAAATTTTTAATAATCAAAATCATGAAAAAAAGTTTAGTCTTATCCCTCACACTTATCGCAACCGCTAATCTTTTCGCCCAAAACGTCGGTATCGGCGAGTCTAATCCACTGCAAAAACTCCATGTCGATGGCTCGCCCCCAGGGCTGCAAACCATTCGCGTAGAGGACATGGGCGCAGGACAAGCAGCGGACTTCAGTCAAGCTTCGGGCGCAAATATCCAAACCAGCAGTACCGTAGGCAAATCCGTTTATGTAGATGCGAGTGGCGACATGACTTCGCGGTACGCCTACGGCGACAATATCCAGTCGCTCACACTCACTACGGGTACGCAGACGTTAAGTACCACCACCCTTGTCGACCTTACAGGCGCAGCCATCACTTTCACGCCGCGTCACCCCATAGTATATTTGTCGTTTGCGATAAGCGGCTACAACTCCTTGGCGGGAACAGAGGCTAAAGGCTGGGCTGTTGTGAGTGTCCTTAAAGGTGCTACGGTAGTTGGTTCATTTTTAAATATGAGCGGGGCGAATGATGTGAACGGGCAGTACGGTGCAGCAACAATTGGTGCAGGTATGTACCCGATTACCGTTACGCCAGGCACATCGGTCACTATTAAACTACAAGGCAGAACCGTAGATGCTACTACCGACGGTCGTTTCACCATCGATAAAGCCAATTATGGCAATTATATGACTATCTTTGATTAAACCTACCAATTTTTAATGATTAACTAATTTTTGAATACAAAAATTAGCTACTTTTATATTCAAACACAGCCGTTTTCATTCTTTTTGTGCCGTTTTCCTCCAAAATCAGCCGTTGTGCGGCATCGGTTGCCATTACCGTTGCCATATCGTTGATTGCGCCGCACGGAACGCCGTTTGTTTTTAATATTGGCAACAAAGTAGCCGCTTTTTTTTGTGCGAATGCTTGCGCTAATGCCGTTTGTAACGCCGCTCGATGCGTAAGCCGTAGCGTATTGGTGGCAAAACGTGGGTCGTTTGCGATAAGCGGCGCGTCTAAACAGCCGCATAGCTGCCCAAATTGTTTTTCGTTGCCTACGGCTAACACAATCGCTACGCCGTCGGCGGTACTAAAACTTTCGCCATACGGCGCAATATTAGGGTGCAAACTGCCTGCGCGCTGCGGAATATGGTTTGCCATCAAATAATTAGTGGCTTGATTAGCCAACGACGCGAGCGCAGCATCTTGCAGCGAAACGCGCACCTCGCCGCCGCGTCCGTGCGTGGCTCGATGTAGCAAAGCCAATAAAATACCCGCTTTGAGTTGGTGCGCTGCGAGGATATCGATGAGCGCGACGGGCATTTTGGTCGGCGCGCCTTCGGCTGCGCCGTTCATGTACATAAATCCTGTTTCGGCTTGCAGCACTACGTCAAAAGCAGGCGTATCGTCGGTTGCGCCGTAGCCGCTAAGGTGCGCAAAAATAAGCTGCGGGTTCAGTTCGCGTAGCGTCGGGTAGTCCATACCCATACGCAAAGCTGCGCTTTGCTTGAAATTGGAAATCACAATATCCGCCGTTTGTATCAACTGCCGCACTCTATCACGGTCGTCGGTCTGCTCTAAGTCTGCCCAAACGACTTGCTTGCGCCAGTTCACGGCGCAGTAATAGGCGGATAGGGTAGGAGCGGGCGGTTCGGACGCGAGTCGCCAGCCGCGAGTGATGTCGCCGCCTGTGCGCGGGTTTTCTACTTTGATGACTGTTGCGCCGAGTTCGGCGAAAAATAAACCTACTGCGGGACCCGCAAGTACGCCCGCCAATTCTACCACTTGTAGCGGCTTGGAAAAAGGAAATTGCATTTTTACATCATTTTTTATATCCTAACAAACATATTAACAATAATTTTGTGGTATTACTTTTGCATATAATAATAAATATTACTTATCTTTGTATTAAGAACAAATAAGATATTTACAATATGAATTATATTATTTTTTATTTTAATTTATAAACAACTGATTATATAGTACTAAACAGCTAAACTAAGCTAATTGGTACGCTTTACCAATTGCGTGATTTTTTTGCACACCAGCAACACATTTATATTACAACAACTTTTTTTATAATTTTACCTCTCAAAACAATACAAAGTTATGCGATTTTTACAAAATATTTCTCTGCTTTTGGTAGGGCTTATTTTTTCTTTTGCGTGGGCGGGCTGTCCACCAGCTAATAACGGCGAAGATGCTCCTCAGGCTGCGGCGGCTGTTTCGGGCTGCGACACTTGCAAATATATAAATAGCTGCGCGCAGTTCGGCTGTGTCTATAAGCCAGTCAATTGCATCAAATGCCTGCCACAGGGCTGCGATACCTGCCGCTATCCGAGTTCGTGTGCGAAATTCGGCTGTACGGGCAAGCCGCCAAAATGTCCGTCTTGTACGACGGTAGTAGTGACTACTACGCCAGAATTTAAGGCAACGCTCAGCAACGAAAATACTACCGCAGGAAGCAATGCATGGACTGCCGACGCGAGTTCGCTCCGATGCTTGTTGCGCACCGCGAGCAACGGCAGAGAGGAGTTAGTGCTTTATGGCGCAAATAGCGGCTCTGCGAGCGACGCTATCAGCCTTTTACTGCAAGCACCGACCACCTCGCCACTCGTATCGGGTACGTTTTTTATTAGCTTGACTGACAAAAACGCTATTAATCTAGGCACAAATAGCGGCAAAGGCTACGCCTCGGGTGGTACAAGCGGCACTATCAACCTGACCTCATTTGATAGAGTAAATATGACTATTGCGGGTAATTTCTCTAATGTTAGAGTTAATATACAAGGAAACCCCGCGCTATACAAGGTTATTTCGGGTAGTTTCAAAAATATAAAAGTGACATCAGGCGCGATAACGGGTTCGGCTAGCGCAAAAAGTACGCTCAGGAGTAAAGTTGGTAGCACTAATTACACCGCCGACGGAACAGGTACAAAGCTCGTTACTTCTAGTATTTTAACAAGGTTTAGTTTGGATAAAATAGCGGTTAATACCGTATTTGCCACAGGTAAAATCCTCGATTTTTATATTCCGATAGGCGTAAACGCAGGCACAACCGTTAATCTGAACGATATTAATGCTTTTGACAATACGACGCGACCAAAATTCACGGACGGAGCTACGTCCTACAGCATTACGACGATACCTAATGCGAATACCAATACGCTCGTTATCACGTCGCATAATCGCCTTGTGCGGAATATAAAAGGTACGTTTAGCTATACGCTCGAGAAGGGTGCTACGCAGTTGCCTGTCACAAATGGCGTATTTGATGTTTATTATTAAAATAAAATTCCTTAAATGTTTTTTGCGCACCAATGCATTACCTTTTTGGGTAATATGTTGGTGCGTTTTTTGTTTTTTTCATAAAAATAATTATCTTTTTGGTCAATTATTATGTTAGCAGTGATAAAAGGTATATTTTTGAGAAATATTTTAAAAAATCATTTTGTAAGACTTAGATTTGCTTTATTATGAAAAAAAACAACCTTTTGGGCTTCGCTTTCGCGGCAACTTGCTTGCTCTGTGCTTGCGGCGGCGACGCGCCTACTACTAAACCTGCCACGCACGAACCTGCCGAAGAGGGCGCGAAAGTAGCCGATACAACTGCCGCCGCGTCTAAAAAAATAGCGGGTAGCGATATTGTTTTGCAGCGCAACGTGAAGCAAACTGCCGACCTATGCGGTAACTATTTGGGTATGTTCGGACCCAACAAAATCAATATCGTTGTCACCGAAATGACCGACAAAACCATCAAAGGACACAGCGTAGTAGCAGGCAACGACCGCCCGTTTGAAGGAACGGTCGCGTTGGACGAGAATCGGTATCACATAAAAGCAGCCGAACCCGGCACCGACAAATACGACGGCAAATTTGAGTTCACGATTAGCCGAAAGGCAGGCTACGATAGCATTCCGCTCTACGGCAAATGGATTCCGAACGACAAAAAAGCGAAGCCAAAAACTTTCCAATTGCAAAAAGTAGCGTTTAAATATAATGTAGATGCAGGCGCGTTTGCGCAAAGCTCTAAGCGCGAACTGAAAGCGGCAGACGTAGAAAATGTATCGAAATATGAGCTTACGCTGATGCGCAATGAAATATATGCGCGGCACGGCTACTGCTTCAAAAATAAGGAAATGCGGACTTATTTTGACGGGCAAGATTGGTATATTCCGATGAATGTGGACATCAGAACGGAGTTGTCGCCGACCGAAAAAAAGAACGAAGCTTTGCTAAAACGCTACGAAAAATTTGCGGTAGATTACTACGACGAATACGGACGCTAAAAAAATTACCATGTTTACCAATAACAAAAAACGTTATCACAACCTTTTACAGGGTGATAACGTTTTTTTGTTGTAAAATAATTACAAATCATGTTTTTTATCATAAAATAGCGTAATTTTGTGAATAGAAAAAGATTTATACTATTAAAATTTCACTCCAAAATCACCAAAAAAACAGCCATGAAACTCACCCTATCTTATTCACCTTGTCCGAACGACACGTTTATTTTTGATGCTTTGCTGCACCACAAAATAGATACGGAAGGGCTTAACTTCGAGGTGCTGCTCGGCGACGTAGAAGAGCTGAACCGCCGTGCGTTTCGCGGCGAGCCGCACGTCACTAAGCTCAGTTATCACGCGCTCGCGCACCTCACGCACACCTACGCGCTGCTGATGAGCGGTAGCGCGCTTGGGAGTAATTGTGGACCCTTATTGATTGCTAATCAGGTAGTTACACCCAAAAAAAGCGATACCGTTGCCATTCCTGGCAAATACACAACCGCTAATTTTTTGCTCGGTATAGCGTACCCTGAACTCGCGCAAAAAACCGAAGTTTTGTTCTCGGAAATAGAGGATAAAGTGCTGGACGGCAGCCACGATTTTGGCTTATTGATACACGAAAACCGCTTCACTTACGCGGAGCGCGGCTTGCATAAAATAGCCGATTTGGGTGAGCTTTGGGAGGCGCGAACGGGTTTGCCTATTCCGCTCGGCGGCATCGTAGTGCATCGCGGTTTATCGGTCGAGGTGCAAGCGAAAGTGAACCGCGTGTTGCGCCGCAGCGTAGAGTTTGCCCTCGCAAACCCCGCGCAAACAATGGATTATGTGAGTGCTTTCGCACAAACGATGAGCCGCGAAGTGATGCTACAACACATCAACTTATACGTCAATCACTATACGGTGGATTTGGGTAATCGTGGTTTAGCCGCCGTCCGCTACCTTTTCGCCGAAGCCCTGCGCTTAGGTTTGGTCGCCGATATGGATTTGCAAATAGTACATTGAAGCTGAAAGCAATAAACACAAAGCAATAAACTTATGCGCGCGAGGGTTATTTTGACTAAAAGCTGTGAACTGTAAGCAATAAACTTATACTCGGGAGGGTTAAAAAAACTAAAAGCTGTAAGCAAAGAACTAAAAACTTATGCTCGCGAAGGTCAAAAAGTTTATCGCTTATCGCTTATAGTTTCTAACAAGACAAAACGGTCAAAAAGTTTACAGCTTAGCGTTTATTGTTTGCAGTAACATAACAAGACAAAACGGTCAAAAAGTTTATCGCTTATCGCTTATTGTTTTATGGTAAAATAACAAGACAAAACGGTCAAAAAGTTTTTAGTTTTTAGTTTCCTGCTTATAGTTGCCTCCCTAACGGTCAAAAAAGTTTACAGCTTATCGCTTACAGTAAAATAACAGGACAAAACGGTCAAAAAGTTTATCGCTCACAGTTCACAGCTTAAAGTTTTTTTAAAAAATGGAAGAATACCAACTAGAATTACACGACGATTGCGTCCGATTGAGGCAGCTATTCAGTCAAGCCTCTACTACAATTCGCGACGAAGGCGTATCGAAATACCCTATTTTTGTGATGCACCGACAAGACGAACTCGGCGTAGGCATCAACGTAGTGCGCCGCGAAGCCGCCGCTACACACTGGTCGTATCAAGCCTCGACGCTCGAGGAGTTGGTTGCGCGCCGCATCGTGCCGTTCGAGGAGTTGGAGGCGTTTCGCAAAATATACAAAAAACCCGAAACGCATTTCTGCTTTATGATGCCGCTCACTACCGAAGATGACGACGACACACTCGTACCGCATTTTTGGTTCGTGCCAACGCGAGTGAGCGAGTCAAACTCCTAATTATAACTAAATCAATACACTAAATATATAATTTTAATTAATATCAACACATAAAATCATGTTCAAACAAAACTTTCTAACGGCAGTAGCTGTGCTATTTTTAGCTACCTGCGCTACGGCGCAAACCCTCGTCATTCCTAATGCGAACTTCAAAAACGCATTAGTAAATACCGATTGCGTAGATACTGACGCGGATAATGTAGGCGATGCCGACGCGGACACGAATAATAACGGCGAAATAGAGCTTTCGGAGGCAACTGCCGTACTCGGACTCGATGTGAGTTCGCGACAAATTAGCAGCTTGTCGGGTATCGAGAACTTCACTAATCTACTGTATTTGGATTGTCGTATCAATCAATTGACGACGATGAGTATGCAGGGACTTGACCGCTTAAAGCAATTTAATTGCGCTAATAATCAATTTACCACATTAAATGTCCAAAATTGCACTCGTTTAGAAATATTTTATTGCTTAAATAATACTATTGCAAGCCTTAACTTGCAGGGGTTGAATAGTTTGCAGCAGGTTTATGCACAAAATAATCAGCTTACCAATTTGAATATTCAGGGTTTGCCGAGCCTCACTTCTATCAATTGCAACCAAAATCGCCTGGCGAGCCTGAACGTACAAGGCATCACTAATTTACAGTATTTGTACTGCACGCAAAATTTATTGACGGGTTTGAACGCGACGGGGCTGAATAATTTGGTAAGTTTATTTTGCAATAATAATGCTTTGACGAGCCTGAATATTCAAAATTTGGGTAAGTTGGAGACCGTTTATTGCTACCTCAATCAATTGACAACGGTGAGTACGGTTGGTTTGCGCAAGCTAAAATATTTTTATGCTTATAATAATCTCCTCACTGTGGCTAATATGGAGGAGTGTGTTGCGCTTATCGATATCAATCTGAATAATAATAAACTGCAACAAATCTATATCAAAAACGGCAGCACCGAAATGATAGACTTTGCTCAAAATCCAACATTAGGCTATATTTGCTGCGATTTAGTGCAGCAGAACGATATACAAACTAAGGTCAGTTCGTTAGGCTATGTGGGCTGTACGGTCAATTCTTTTTGTATCGTAGCGACCGAAAACGCAGCCAAAAATGCTAATTCTACGCTTTCAATCCTCGCTTATCCGAATCCGACGGACGGCATTGTACATTTCGAGACCGATTTGAACATCGATACCATAATAGTGTATGATGCGTTAGGTAGAGAAATGTTGCGCGAAATGCAGCGCGACAACGGAGTACAGAATCAAACTGTCGATTTATCAAACTTGGGTAAAGGATTGTATTTTATAAAAATATTTAGCGGCAGCAATTCCGCAGTATCAAAGGTCAATTTGTGCCAATTATAAATTGAAATATATATTTAATTATCAATAATATGAAATTGCAAATAGGCTTATTTGCCGCTTTATTTTTGGTGTCGTGCAGTCACCGCGACATCGTTCCTGCCGCGCCCGACGAGGCGAGCTACGCGCCGCCGCCCGAAGCGACCGCCTCCGAAATCAACGTGCCGATAAAAGTTTCGCTCACCGAACTCGCTAGAACGATAAACGCGAACGTGCCGAACGAACTCTATAAAGACCTGAAAGGCAGCGATATAGGCTACGGCGCGACGGTCGCGATGCGCATTGTGCGCAACGGCGTGATATACCTCACTACCGCAAACGGCAAAGTGACGACGCATATTCCGATAAAAATAGTGGACGGAAATGTGGCGGTCGGCGCGCTGGGGCTAAAAAAAAATACGCCCTTCGATGCCGCTATGCACATACAAATGAACACGGTCGTTGCGGCGGATAAAAATTGGAATTTCGCGTCGGCTACGTCCTCCGATTTTGAGTGGAGTCAAGAGCCGTCGCTGCGCGTGGCGGGTTTGGCGATACCGATTGGGCGGCTGTGCCGCAGCTCCGTCAAGGCGCAATTGGACGCTGTCGCGCCGATGATTGACAAGCAAATCAAGGATTTGGTGAGTCTGCGCAGCACGATGGAGGGCTTATGGCGCGGCATGGACGAGCCGCGTTTGATGACGAGTTCGCCTACAAACGTCTGGCTGCATTTGCGCCCGATGGCGTTTTCTGTGACACAGCCGCAGAGTTTGGACAAGACGACTTTGCTAATGAATGTAGGTATAAAAACGATGCTCAATACGAATGTAGGTAGCAAACCCGACAAACAAAATTTGGGTGGACTGCCCGATTTGCAAATTTTACCTTTTGGCAATAATAATCGCTTTCAGATGGAGATACCCGCTGTTATCCGCTACGACGACATCAAAAACATGATTCAGAGCAACGTGGTAGGGCAACGATACCCTGTAAAAGAAGGCGTGACGCTACTCATCAAAGGTTTTGATTTTATTCCGCGTGGCGACAAAATAGCGATGACGATTGATTTTATAACAATAGGAAAAAAATCGCAAGGCAAATTTTATTTGGTCGGTAAACCAATGCTTGATAAAACGACGCAAACGCTGTATTTTGAGGATTTGGATTTTGATATAAAATCAAAAAATGTCCTTTTGGGTTCGGCTACCTTCTTGTTACACAAGCCTTTATTGAATAAAATAAAAGAACAAGCGACCTATTCGCTCATCGAACAACTCAATGCCGCAAAGGTAAATATTCAGCAAATACTCAACGATTACGCGCTCAGTGATAATTTATTTGTGAAGGGCAACGTGGAGGGCTTGAACTTGGATAAAATTTATTTGGGTCGCGATTTTATGAGTATTTATATCCTATCAAACGGAACGCTGGAAGGCGGATTTAGACACAAATAGCTTCGTGAAGCTAAAAACCTATGCGCGCGAGAGTTAGAAAAACTATAAGCTATAAACTTGTGCGCGCGCAGGTGAAAAAGTTTACTGCTTACAGTTCACAGCTTACCGCTTAAATAACCCTCGCGAGCATCAAAAAGTTTATTGCTTACAGCTTATTGTTTACAGTCAAATAACCCTCGCGAGCATCAAAAAGTTTATTGCTTA
>JAYWGJ010000407.1:0-4089 GCA_043778315.1 Saprospiraceae bacterium
CAAAATATAAATCGAATGTTTCGAGGTTTTGCGGTGCAAAAACAAGATGTGGCAATACCAAATGTAAAACGACGCGTGTCCCCCTAAAAAATTAAATGCTTGATTATCAGCATTTTACGCCAAATTTTAACTAAAAAAGCGTCTTTTTTAACTAAAAAAAGCCTTTAAAATCGCTTTAAAATGCCCAAAAACGTGTATTTTAGTGCAAAAAACGCCAAAAAGTAGTGTTTTTTTAGCCTCCAAAATGGGCAAAAAACGCCCATTGTATGACAATGGCAAAACCAAATGTAAAGAATTTGTCATACAATTGTATGACAAATTGTATGACACATTGTATGACACAAAACATAAAGAATTTGTCTTACAATGGGCATAAAAAAAGCCGCGTAGCGCGGCGTTGGGTAGTATAGGTAGGTATAGGTGCGTATATAGGTAAGTTATTGACTTACAGTGGCTTATATCGCCCGCAAAAGCGGTACTGTATGGGTACAGCATAGGTAGTTTTGGGTACTGCGCCTTTTCGTAACTCGCTGATTTCTAGGGCTTTTATAGTTTATATTTGGTATTGCTATATATTTTGCGTAGGTTTAAGCTATTTTTCAAGTGTAGATAAATAATCACAACTAATTTATTTCAGCTATCATATTTGCCTATTTATAAAGTTTATAAAGAAAAATATATTTCATTTCTTTTACACAATGCAACCCAATCGCTAAAAAAAACATCTTATAAGTGTAGATTGTTTAACTCAATACATTACGACATCACCCAATTTAATTTTTTATATGTTAGCAGTAATATTTATTTATTTTGCATTTGCCGCACATCTTATTTATATTTGTTTGGAAAAACAATATTTTGCTTTTCGCGAATACACGTTTTGGGGCTTAGTGGCAGGTTTAGTTATTAACGCTTATTTGTCTTATTTGGTAATAATTTAGTTTTTGGTTTTTCATAATATTTTTTAGTGGTTAAAAGAGGGAGAAGGGAGCTATTTCGTACGAAATAAGCTCCCTTTTCTTTTTCGTATCCAATTTAATACAAAAATATCTATATGTAGTAAATTGATTTACAATTATTTGTAATAAATAAAAATCTTATCCCCAACACTCCAACTCGCCGCCGCGTTGAAATAAAGTATCGACCTTAGCGGTTACTTTGGCATCGGGTATTAGCTCGGGCGCGTGATGCGGTTTGATGCGCGCATCTATCACGAGTGCGCCGCGACAGCCCCAGTGCTTGTGCCGCGTTTCGGCGTGTACGCCATACACATCGTGTGACGGATTAGCACGCGTAAACGTGACCCAAACAAAATTATTTTGCGTAGCAGCAGCAAAATTAGCGTCGTCGCAAAGCACTATCAGAGGTATTTCGTTGGTCAAATTATTGTGTTCTATATACTCAATAAAGGTAGCAGCTTCGGCATAACCGCTCGCTGCATCTTTGAACTTTGGCGCGCTGACCATTAATATGCCTGGCAATGCAATACGCGCCGCCGTGAAGCCTTGCGGCAAACGCAAATCGGTAGGCACTTCGGTTGCTAGGTTGCGCAGCACTTTACCACAGCAAGCGACAACGAGTTTCGAACCACTGTTCCAGCCGCTACCCGAGTAATCTAAGGTGTCGATGGTCGTATTGGTATGAAAATGCAAGTCGCGCTGCCAATCTACGCGTTCCAAAATATGCTTAAAATAAGCTGCAATATTATGTGCGTTCAAGGTTGGCGCGTCGGTTTCTGTCGCCGCTATAAATAGAAATTTGGCTAAGGAAGTTTGTCCAGAGCCAATAATTCTATTCGCCACCGTCAAAATCTCTTCCGCTTTGCGTTCCCGAAACGGCATATACCGCTCTTGCGCGACAGCGAGCAGCAACGGGTGAACGCCCGCCGCATCTACGGCGTGAATATCGACTAAGCCAGGAAATTCGTAGGGCGTGAGTTCGCGGACGAGTTCGTGTATCAGCCAACCAAAATAACTGTCTTCGGCAGGCGGACGACCCACCACCGTAAAATGCCATATTGCATCTTTGCGATGATGCACCTTGTGTACGCGCATCACAGGGAAATCGTGCGTGAGTGAGTAGTAGCCTAAATGGTCGCCAAAAGGTCCTTCGGGTTTCTTTTTATTTTTTTCAATAATGCCTGTTATCACAAAATCAGCGTCGCCGCTCAATACAAAACCGTCGTGCAGCACATAGCGGAAGGCGCGCCGCGCGAGCATACCCGCAAACGTGAGTTCGGACAAACCCTCGGGCAACGGCATAATTGCCGCAAAGGCGTGCGAAGGCAATCCACCTACGAAAACGCTACATTTGAACGGTTTATCTAAGGCGTTGTACTTGGTATGGTGTACGCCGATGCCGCGATGTATCTGATAATGCAAGCCAATTTCTTCGTTTTGCACATACTCGTTGCCGCTTAATTGAATGCGGTACATACCCAAATTGCTCGCCATAACGCCCGAACGGTCGGGGTCTTCGGTATAAACTTGCGGCAGCGTGACGAACGCGCCGCCGTCCATCTGCCAGGATTTTATTTGTGGCAATTGGTCGACGGTGGTTGTGCCGTGCAGTATCGGCGAGCCGAACCACGTTTTGCGCGGCAGCGCGGTGAGCGCGGTGAACGGCGCACCTAAGTAGCGGAGCGGATTTTGTAGCAGGCGCGCGGGGTCGGCTTTGAGTTCTATGACGCGCTGTACGCGCTCCAATGTATCGCGAAACAAAAACTGCGTCCGTTCTTTCGTACCATAAATATTAGATAGCGCGGTAAAAGGCGAGCCTTTGACGTTCTGAAACCAGAGCGCAGGTCCAGCTTGCGCGAAAATACGTCGATGCACCTCCGCCATTTCGAGGTTTGGGTCTAAGGGTGTTTTGATGCGAATAAGTTGCTTGGTGCGCTCGAGGTCGAGGGCTGCGGCGCGGAGAGAGTTGTACACAGGTGCTGTTTTTGGATTATAATTAGATTATAAATAGCTGCAAAATTATTTTTTTAATGTGAGCCTGCGGGTTCGGTTTCACTTACGCGCCCTTCGTCGACATAGATTATTTTGTGGGCGAACTGCCGTAAGCGCATATCGTGCGTGACTACGGCAACGGCTTTGCCTTGCTCGGCGAGCTGCCGCAATTCTTGCATCACTATATCTACCGACGCGCTGTCGAGGGCGGCGGTCGGCTCGTCGCAAAGGATAAGCGACGGTTGCGTAACTAAGGCGCGGGCGATAGCGACGCGCTGCTGTTGTCCGCCCGAAAGTTGCCGAGGCAGGTTTTTGCGGCGGTCGGTCATGCGCACTAAGGCGAGCGCAGCATCTACGCGGCTGTTCACTTCCGATTTGGGCAGTCCCATCAATTGAAGCGGCATCGCGATATTATCTTCCGCGTTAAGCGGCGCTATAAGGTTGAATTGCTGAAAGACAAAACCGATTTGCCCTAGCCGCAGCTTCGCCAATTGCACCTCTTTGAGTTTTGTGGTGTTCACATTATTAATCACAACCTCGCCGCTTGTAGGATAAATGACACAACCGAGCAGTGAAAGCAGCGTCGTTTTACCCGAACCAGACGGACCTATAATAAGGAGGAGTTCGCCTTTTATGAGGTCTAAGGTGGTAGCCTGGAGCGCAACGATTTCGGAGTCGCCGCTTTGGTACACTTTTTTTGCCGCTTTCACGCTCGCAATGATATTGCTCTCAGCCATGTTTTATATCTTTATACTTTTAAAACGAGTTAGCACTGTTTTTGTTGCCAACTCGCGCTTCTTTTTTTGTTTAACCTGGATTTTTTGTGGCTATTTACCTATCCTTATTTTTTATTAAACCTGCATTTCGGGCGCGTAAGCAGCAGCCCAAGCCATAATTCCGCCTTTCAAATTGTACAAATTATCGTACTCGTCGGGGAAAAATTGTTGGAGTGACAGCACCGCGTTCGCGCTGCGCATACCGCTTCGGCACTGCATCACTACGGGTATATCGGTCGCGATGCGCGCGCGTTCTTGCAAAAGCGTACCGAGCGGAATCAGCTCGCCGCCCATATCGGCAGACGCAAATTCGTGGTGTTCGCGCACATCAATCAACTGAAAAGCAAGCCCTTCGTCTTGCC
>JAYWGJ010000408.1:0-4083 GCA_043778315.1 Saprospiraceae bacterium
GTGCCATACAAGACGTGCGCATCGGTAAGCATATTACGTTAAGTATAGCCGCCGATAGCGAAGCCGAAGCCGCGCAACTCGCCGAAACCGCTTGCAAAAAGCTGTTGGCTAACGCCATTATGGAAAATTTTACGTTCACCATCAAACCCCTATAATTATGCTAAAACCAACAATCGCTGCCGCGCTTAATAAGCAAGTAGCTATGGAATCTTATGCGTCTGCCAATTATTTGGCGATGGCTTCGTGGTGCGACCGCGAGGGCTTGGAGGGTTGCGCCGATTTTTTGTACGAGCAGTCGGACGAAGAAAAAATGCACATGCTCAAAATTTTTCATTACCTCAATGAAATGGACGCGCATGCGATAGTGCCGCAAGTGCCGCAACCCGAAAGCGAGTACGCGTCTGTCGGCGCGTTGTTCGAAAGCGTGATGCAACACGAGTTGCGCGTGACGGCTTCTATTAATAAAATAGTGGAGCTTTGCTATGCCGAACAAGACCACGCGACCCTCGACTTTTTGCAGTGGTACGTTACCGAGCAGCGCGAAGAGGAGGCGTTGATGCGCCGTATTTTGGACAAAATCCGCTTAATCGGCGACGGTGCAGGTTCGCTCTATTGGATTGACCAAGAGCTACAAAAAATTAACGCGCAGCAATCGAAAGCGGCTGCACCTGACAAAAAGTAGCGGTTTAGTACCTAAAAAGGGCAACACATTGGAGAATGTGTTGCCCTTTTTTTATTTATTATAAACCAAAAAAGCTATCCTTTTTTCTGCGCAAACTTATTTTTCACGTTCTGCCAATCTATATAATACAAGACTTTGAGGCTCACATTATTGGTCTGCTTCGCTGCCAACGTCTTGTTGGCATCGGTGATATAATCGATATTAGTTACGTCGTCGCTTTGGTAAATCGCGTTTTTCCAAACCAAGGTCAGTTCGCTGCCAGGCGCGAAAACCCACGAGTAAACCGCATCGATAGTGAGCGCGTTAAAGGACGTGCTGCGTGCAGCGCGGTTCGCTTCGGTGTCGAAATCGGTATCAGCAAGTAAGCCGTTGTCGTCCAAATGAAAAAGCTGTTTGTAGCTCGCGGTCGACCAATAATGCCGCATTCGAAACGTAAAGCCCATTTTATTATTAAAGATATATTTGCTACTTAATACGTTTTCGATGGTGCGCACGTCGCGTCTGCCCAAAATAATATCGGCATCGGAGCGGCGCGTCGTGTAACCTACGTCGTTGATAAAACTATAAGTATCCAAACCATACGCAAACGATAATTGATTGTTCACGCGGAAGCGCGGTCCGACGCTCCAATTGAAGCGGTAGCGACTGAACGGCTCGTCGAAAACGCGATAGTTAAAACTGCAATCGAGCGCAAACCGCTTGCGGTAATCGCTGCTAAACCAACTGCCGCCGTTATAATTTTTCGGGTAGGTATAAAACCGCCCATCTACGCGCGGTTCAAAATAATCGTAGGTTACAATCGGCTCAAACGCACCAAAGACACCAATGGAATGGAAGGCTTTGGTCGTCGCGTTGCCGTTGAGGTAAGTCCCGAAATTAGCGAAGCGGTCAGGCTCAAAAATGCGCTGATAAGACGCATTAATATTGCCACCATAATTGATAAACGGGCCACTTTTGGGCTTGTTTTCGTAGTAGCCAATATTCGCGTTCATATCTCTTGTATTATTATTAGATTGATAACCTAAGTCGTTGGGGTCGTAGCGTTTATCGTTGTCGGTCATCGTCAAACTCCACGTCAATTTGCCGCTTGTACGCCCAAAACCTAAGCCCAAACGCCTGCCCACCACCACATTGTTTAGGTTCGTATTATACTGCTGACTTGCGCGCGCGCTGCCCCAAACCGCGTAGTTATTTTGCTTGTTATTGATGCGAAAAATAGCCGCCGAAACGTTCGCTTCGGGCGCGTCACCCATACGCCAAACATTCGTATTGACGAACGTGACCGAAGAATTATTTTTTAGATTTTGGTCTAAAACCAAGACATTATAATTGGTAAACGGCTCGGTTTGTACCCGCCGACGGCCGCCGCTTTCGTCCTCCAGTTCGGCGTACATCGTATTTGTCACGGAGTTCAAAACGCCCACGCCCAAACCTTTATTCGTTCTGCCCGATATTTTGGTCGAGTTGAGGAGTTGCGTTTGCTGCGGATTATTGACGATGCGTTCACCATTTTTTAGGTCGCCGCCAACGTCATAAAAGCGGCTCGGCGTTGCGCCGATGCGCCGCGAATAAAACAAATCGCCCTTACTAAACAGCTCAATTCCTTCCGTGAAAAACGGTCGCTGCTCGTCGTAGCGCACCTCGAACGGCGACAGATTAAGCACGCGGTTATCCGACCGCGCCTGCCCAAAATCGGGAACTAAGGTCATATCGAGCGTGAAAGCATCGTTCAAACCGCACTTTATATCCGCACCAGCCCTAAAATTAGGCGTATAATTGCTTTTTCCGTCTTCGTTATACGGATAATGCTCTACGGTAGATGAAATATAAGGCAAAAGGGAGAGCCGAAGTGGTGGTTTTATATTATTTATACCCGAAATCGTTCCTGCTTGCGTCATAAAACCGTTGATAGTTGGATTAAATGGACTCCACCAAGACGTTTCGCGCATAAAACGCACTTCGCGCCCAAGCTGCAAATTCCATATTTGCTCGGGTTTGTTCGGAAACCGAAACGCCGAATACGGTATTCGAAACTCCGCGCTCCAGCCATCGTCATCTATATGTGTCGCCGACTGCCAAACCGCATTCCACGAGTTATCCAAATTGCCCGAAAATATTTTGAAATCGGACTGCACACCCGACGGGTTCACCGAAAAACAAAAGCCGTTCTGCCCGTCCTGATAAGTGTCCAGGCACAGCATAAACCAATCGGCGTTGCTGTCGCCGTCGCGGGTGCATAGCTCGCGCAAAATGCTGTCTTTACTGACCTCATGCAGCTTTGCGCTAACATAAATCGCTTGGTCGTCATACAAAATACGCACGTCGGAGGCGCGGCGCGACGGCTCGCCCTGCTTAGGCGACTCTTGTGTGAAACCGCCCGTGATTGCAGCTTGTTGCCAAACCGCGTCATCTAATACGCCGTCTATGCGCGGCGCGGCGGTGATGCGTACAGCGCGATAATCGCGTTTCGGCGCGGTCGTTTTTGCCGTTTCCGTGCTTTTGCTTTGCGCCAATAAAGAAAAATGTAGCGCAAGGCAAATAAATGATAATAGGTATTTTAACATAATTTATTTTAACTAAATATGTGTTTTATTTTTTAACTTTTTTCTTAGGCGACTAAAAACGCAACTCCCTTCGCGGCTCTGCTTCTTTGTTCCTCCGCTTCTCTGCGTTTGAAAAAAATCTCTGCGTTTAAAAACCTCCTCTTTACTCAAAAAATCTTTGCTTTCCACAAAAATACGACATTTTAATTTTCAGCCTCTTATTTTTTTGACAAAATGCGTATTTTTAACGATGAAAAAATATTTGTGTTGATTTAATTTATCGTTAATATCATTCAATAAATAAAAAAATATACTAATTTTGCAAAATACAATCCCCCACTAAAATAATAATTTTACAATGAAAAAAATAGGGCTATATTTACTCTTGTCTTTTTTGACAATCAACGCATTTGCACAAGCTAAAACAACACCCAAAAACACAAAAAAACTGCCTGCCAAAACAGTTCCAAAAGCCAAAGACGCGCTCAAAACTGACCCCAAAGTCAAAAAAACTGCCGCTATCGATACCGTAAAACCGTCGCCGTTTGTAGCGCACATCGCTTATGTGATGAGCAAAGAAGTGAATGTGCGCAAGGCTGCCGACACCAAATCGGAGCTTTTAGTGCAGTTAGCGGCGGGCAGCGAAGTAGTCGTTACGAGTCGCAGTAAAACAAAGTTTACACTAAGCGGCGTTACCGCTAATTGGTACAAAGTGCGCTTCAAAAAAGACACCGCCGAAGTGAAAGGCTATATTTGGGGTGGCTACCTGAGCGACCTCAACGCGGATAGCAAAAAAGACAAAGACGTGCAGTTTTTGTTGCGTCAAGACGACGACAAACACATCACTGCGCAAGCCGT
>JAYWGJ010000409.1:0-13019 GCA_043778315.1 Saprospiraceae bacterium
ACAAATGCCCGAACTGCGGAGCATCGAGGACACAACGGGTATTTTGGTGGTCTGCGTCGTGATACTCGCGGTCGGCGTACTTATTTCGGGCTGGAGTACGCGCCGTTGCATCAATAAATATTTGCGTATGCGGTTGGACGATTTGTATTAATAGGTGTTTTTTTAGAAAGCTGCGGAGGCTTCGCCAACGAAAAACGTTATCAGCACTATAAATGTGTTGGTAACGTTTTTTTCGTTGAAATAAAACAGAATATTTTTTTATTTAGGAGAATAGAGTAACTTTGTGGCGTATTGCGCCATTAAACACAACAAAAAATAAAATTATGCATCAGCAAGTAATAAATATCGACAAAGATATTTTAGGCGGTACGCCTGTTTTTTTTGGGACGCGTGTTCCCATCAAAAACCTATTTGACTATTTGGAGACTGGCGAGTCCATTGAGGTTTTCCTTGAAGACTTCGAGGGCGTAAGCAGAAATCAAGTAGTTCGGCTGCTCGAAATGTCGCAAAAGCTAATTGAAACATCAACTAATATCTTGAATGAAAATTTTGCTTGACGAATGCGTTACCAAACGCCTAAAAAAATATTTGGAAGAATTTGAGGTTTTTACAGTTAGAGAGTTGGGATTGAGTGGAATTAAAAATGGAAAACTGATGCTCTACTGTGTAGAGAACGATTTTGATATTCTACTGACTATCGATAAAAATCTAATGCTTCAACAAAATCTTGACAAATATCAAGTAACTATTGCTGTTTTAAATTGCTTCACAAGCAAAATAGAAGAGCTTGTTACTTTTATGCCGTCTTTTAAATTACAATTAGACGATTTTGAAAAACACAAAGCATATATTATAGAGCAATAAAAAACTAAAAATCTATCCTTCACTCCCAAAAACTCTCCTAAAACATGGTAATAGCGAACCCGATATACGACGTGGTTTTCAAGCGAATGATGGAAAATGACAGCGTCGCCAAATTTTTTATTGGGACGCTTTTAGGCGAACACGTCGAAGCCGTTAGCGTAAAGCCGCAAGAATTTACTTATATAGATGAACTCGCAGGACTTGCGGTGTTCCGTTTAGACTTCATTGCTACCATTAAAACAGCGACAGGAGAACAAAAAAAAATATTGATAGAAATTCAGAAAGCAAAAAATCAAATCGATTTGATGCGTTTTAGAAACTATTTGGCGGAGCAGTATAAAAAAGAGGAACTGCTGAATAACAAAAAAGTAGTTCTGCCGATTACAACCATATACATTTTGGGTTTTAAATTGCCCGAAATCGAAACGCCCTGCATCAAAGTGGAACGTAACTACAAAGATTTAGTCAATAATAAAATCATTAATAAAAAAAGTGATTTTGTGGAAAAGCTGACGCACGATAGTTTTATCGTTCAAGTTGATAGAATTACCAACAGCTATTCTACGAGATTAGAAAAATTATTGAGCCTTTTTGAGCAACAACACTTCATTGACGACAGAAAAATCACGAAAGAATTTACGCACGAATTAGACACTGACGACATAAAACTAACCACCGATATTTTGCATTTTGCAGGCACAGACCCCAAAGAGCGCAAAAAAATAGAAACCGAACAAGAAGCGTGGCGGACGGTAAATGCGATGTTTGAAGATAAAGAAAACGAGTTTATTGAAAAAATAAGCGAAAAAGATAAAGCATTGGACGAGAAAGATAAAGTAATTGATGAGAAAGATAAAGTAATTGATGAAAAAGATAAAGCATTAGACGAAAAAGACAGAATCATTCAAGAATTGCTAAAAAAATTGAACGGGAAAACGTAGCGTTAATGCTAAACCTAAGGTTATAAAATCCCAAAAGCCACTCCGATACACTCGGCGTGGCTTTTTTGGTATAAAACTTGCATGGTAAGCAATAAGGTTTATCGGATTACAAAACGCTTACAATTATGGCAACTCAGGACATTATACAATCGTTCAAACAAGGCGGCGAACTAAACTGCGTGGCAGTAGCGGTGATAAAAGCAGCAGTAGAGATTTTTGGTATGAACGGCGTGTTTCGCAGCATAGAGCGCAGTGCAGCCGAAACGACCGTAACTATGCTTGACGGCTTATCCGTCACGGTCACGACGGACGAAATCACCCTCGCCTCGAGCAGTTCGGGGTTTGCCTGTGGTAGTGGCCGCAGCCTGTTCGAGTTTGCACAACTCGCCTTTGCGGTAATGGCGAAACGCGCACAACGCGCTCATAATGAGGGTGCTGTGACGTTCCAAGAAGGCATCACATCGCTCAACGACGGCGACAACTTCGCGCGCGGACCCGAGTGGCTCGGCTTAATCCGCTATGTGCAGCAACTAAAACGCAAAGAAATTTTTAGGTACGCGGGCGTTATCGGCGCGTCGGATACGCATTGCTATTTAGCGTCGTTCGGCTACGAAGACAAGTTTGGTCAAGCCGCCAAAATCACGACGTTTAGTATGTGGTTCAACGGCGCGAAATACAAAAATTTTATGCGTATTTGTCCGCAGATGTGCGCGTAGATATGTTGTTTTTGTATTTATCAAAACATCAATTTAAAAATAGTACTCAGTATCTTCCAACCCGCTAGCACCGTTCCGCGCACCGTTCCCGATATTTTGGATACGCCGATGCGCGGGCGATATTGCACGTCCACCTCTGCGCAGCGCAAGTTCATTTTGGCTGCTTTCACCTGCATTTCCACCGTCCAGCCGTAGCTCTCGTCTCGCATACGCATAGCCGCGAGCGATTGCCAGCGCACGGCGCGAAACGGACCCAAGTCCGAAAACGACACCTTATATATATAGCGTATCAAGCGGGTAGCGAGCCAGTTGCCGAATCGTTGTGGCGGCGTGAGCGCGCCAGCCTGCGCGAACCGTACCCGCGAACCGATAACCAAGTCTTGCCCACCCGAGCTAATCGGCTGCGTGAGTAGCGGCAGCTCGCGGGGGTCGTCGGAGTAGTCGGCATCTAAAAAAACAACGATGTCGTCGGGCGCGGCGCGTGTGCTAAGGTACGCCAAACCACACAAACAGGCACGCCCGTAGCCGCGTATCGGTTCGTGTAGTACCTCCGCGCCGTGTGCGGCAGCGACCGCAGCCGTGCCGTCGGTCGAGCCGTTATCTATCACTATTATAGTGTGAATATTGGCTTTGGGTAAAGCGGCGAGTACACTGCCGACAGCTGCAGCTTCGTTGAGCGCAGGGATTATTACAAATACCGACATTTATTTTTTAATAAATTAAAATTTTCTTATTTGTATAATAAACTGATTATTAAGTTTTTAAAAATAGTAAAAAAAATATTTTTTTTTAAAATATTTTTTACCCCTTTTTTTAGAACAACCATGCAACTCCTATCGGTTATATCACGTCTTATTAGTGTAATTGAAATTGCGTAGCCAATAAGCGATTATAAAAATTTTTCATTGTAACAAAAACAATTCAGCATAAAGATCACCCATGTACCAAGCACAAACTTACGAGGCACATATAGGGAGTTTGGCGAGTCCAAATTTTTTGATAGCAACCGCAGGGCTGCAAGGTACGTTTTTTAGCGAAGCGTTGCAACGTGGCGTGACAAAAGCGGAAGCAGTGAGTGTACTTTGCGATGCGGCGCGTATTTATTTGCGCCTGGCTGCCGAGCAGATGCCGCTCGAGACGTGGGCTGCCGAGCTGCCTACCGATAATTTGTTTGAACTATACAAAGCCTTATTGACGGCTTACAAAAGTGAGGATGAGATAGCGCGATTAGTGACTCGCGGCTACAAAATACGCACCCTGCCCAACCCCAATATAGACAGATTAGCGGTTATTTTTGATGCAAAATCGGGTTTATTTGGCAGCGCAGCTAACGGTGTGCTTCGCACAACAAATGAAAGATTGAATTATATTATAAAAAAATATAATTTAATCGTTTCGAAGTATTACCTTTACGACCAGAGTTGCGATAGCGTTACTTTATTGGCTCAAAAGCCTTATAATATGGCAGCTATCGCGAAAGAAATTAGAGAATTAGAGGGTATCGTGAACGTAGAAGTTCCGACCGTCGGTATCGGCGAAACCGATATTAGTATGGTGAAAACAAAAAATAGTTGGCTGATAGAATACAATTTGTTCTTGCCAGATTCTCCACCAGTGGCGTGGCTATTAGAATGTTTTAATTCGGGCGAGTTGGTCTGTCATAAAGGAAGTTACGTTCCGCACGCGAAGAGCGCAAAGACGTTACTGTACAGCACCGCACGACCGCACCAATAAATGTGGTAGTTTTTTCATAGTTGTTTTATGTTTTAAGAGGGGGAGTTTCTATCGCAAGGTAGGAACTCTTTTTTTGTCGATTATCGCCAATCACATCACAATAAATCATATTTATTAAAAATAAGTAAAAATATTTTTAATAAAAAATAGAATATATGTGACTTGCATATTATATTTGCGTCTGAATAAGCGGAACTGTTAGACAGGGGTGTTAATCAGTTTCATAGGGCTTAGGTTGCTAATTTGCAAAAATTAGCTTTGGGGTTATGGCAGGGTGCGCGCTTTATTGCGCCGCCCTGTTTTTTTATGCGATAATCGCAATAACGCTAACGTAGTAGAACCGCAATATTACGGTTCTACCCGCGCAACATACAACCACAATATTTTGCGGGGGTCTGTCTGCGCAATCACTGTTCACTGTTCACTGTTCACTGTTCACTGAATTGTTAACGTATAAATTTGAGCAGCGTGTTCATCACCCAGACGCGTTCCGCGCTCGTGAGCGTAGAGAGCATTTTGTCGGCTTTTTCGCCAAACAGCCGAATATCATCAACGACGGATATAAAATGTGCCGCTTCGGGCGTATCTTTGTTGTTAATGTCGTGAATAAGGTGAATCGTTTGCAAAAGCGGCTCTAACTCCTTCTTTTTTCGATGAATAATGACTTGCCGCGCCACCGTCCACATGTCTTTATGCGCCGAGAAGTACTCGCGGCGTTCGCCCGTGATGAGTTCTTTGCGCACCAATCCCCAGTCCATCAAGGCGCGGAGGTTCATATTTGCGTTGCCGCGCGCTATTTGCAGCGCGTCCATTATTTCGTCCGCGCTCATCGGTTGCTCGGCGAGCAAGAGCAGGGCGTGTATTTGCGCCATCGAGCGGCTGATGCCCCACTCTGTCCCGAGCGTTCCCCAGGTCTCTATAAATCGCTGCTTCGCCTCAAAAAGTTCCATAATTATTTATATAATAATAAATTGTAAACGCTTATTTTCAGTTTTTACAATAAAAAATAAAAGTACCATAAAAATACCATAAAACCAATTAAAATAATAAATATTGTGACAAAAAAGTATTCAAAATATCCAATGTATTGTGACAAAAAAAGTGCTTATACACAAAAAATAATATTATTGTTTACAATATTAGTTGTCACAATATTTTGGGTATCATGTGACGGCATTTTTAGGAATAAAAAAATAAAAGTACAGCAAAACAAACACTTACACGATACTTTATCAAAAAAAAATTTAAAAAAATTACAAGATGGCGATATTGTCTTGCGCGCAGGCTTTGGTATGGTTAGTGCCAAAATTATGGAAATATTGCACGAGCCAAAATCACTCTCGCACTGCGGTATTTTTTTTCGAACGGCTATGGGCGACAGCGTGATTAGCAGCGAGTCGAGCAGTCTGCAAGCACGAGACGGCGTACAGACCGAAAGCCTTGGGCTGTTTTTGCGCGATGCGCAGCCGCGCTCTTTTATGGCGGTTCGGTTGCGGCGCGCCAACAAAACTACTTGCGCCGCTTTATTGCGACAAGCAAAATACTACGAAAAACGTGCCGTGCCGTTCGATTACGCTTTTAATCACAACGAGCCGTCGGCGTACTACTGCGCCGAACTCCTCCGACAAGTCTATATAGATGTGCTACATCAAAACATATTGACCGATACTTTGGTTGCTACCGACGGCGGGCGCGCGGTTTTGCATATACAGCAGTTTTACCAATCGCCTGATTTTGAGGTGGTTATAGATAATGGTGAGTGATACAAAAACTCGCGCCTGCACCATTGCAGACGCGAGTTTTTGTGCGTTTATCATAACACCATTATTCGCAGGCAAAACCAAACGGTATAGGTTTTGAAAACGGATACCGTTTCAATCCTTGATTAGGACTGGGTTTGAACTCAACCCTATTCAATGGAAAGGATAGAAAATAAAACGTAGATACAAAGGCTATTTTTTGCAATTACCAAATTTAATGTTCTATATTTGCGGCATTACTTAGTATAAAAACCTGATATATCCGATAAAACAGCGTTTTGGCGCACTTTACTATAATAAAAAAACAATCCATGTCACCACAACCCCTACGCGTTTTGCGCGTTTCGTTCGCGCTGCCGCCCGGCTACGATGCTGCGCTTTTACCCAAACTGCGCGGCGCTATCGCCGAAAAAGCAGGTCTGGAACACGACGAGTTTCACAATCACAATAACGCGGACGACGCGGCGGTCGCTTTTTTGTACCGCTACCCGCGCATACAATACCGCCTGCACAACGACGCGCTGCTGCTCGTGTGCCTCAACGAGGGCGTAGATGCGCTGCAACACTTTTTTGCGCAGCCCGACTGGACGCTCGCGCTACACACAGGCGAAAGCATCAACCTCCGCATCAGCGACCTCAAACTGTACGAAGCCGCGCCCGAAATCACCGCCGCGCCGCAGGGCTATCAGTTGCGCAACTGGTACGCGCTCAATCAGGAGAATTACGCCCGCTATCAGACGATAGGAACGATAGACGCGCGGCGTTTGTTTTTAGCCGACCTTATCGTGAAGCAAATTGTGCTGTTTATGCGCGAGTTTGACTGCGAACCCGTGCAGCCCGTGGTAGTGAATATTGAGCGTTTTTATACTAATTTTAACGAACACAAGGGCAGAAAGGTGAAGGTTTTTGATATTCACTTCACCGCAAACGTCCGCCTCCCGCATCATATCGGACTGGGCAAAGCCGCCGCAATGGGTTTTGGCGCGCTGATAGGCGCGCACAGGAAAAAATTATGAATTATGAATTATGAAATCGTAGATTCGGCGTAGCCAATTATGAATGTTTGGCAAGGTTACGGTAAATAGGGTTTTCCGATACCTTGACAATACCGCTCCGCACTTTTACAATACCATGAAATGGTAGTTTGTATGGGGTAGTTTTGCCAAAACATAGAAAAAAAACTTATTTTTTATTTTTTATATTAATATAGTCTTAATTTTATTACATTTGCGAAGTAGATTTTTATGAGTCACAATCCAATCAATTTTTTTTAAAAAATGCAAACATGGGAATAGACGAAACATTGAAATATTGCTTAGATCCTTCCTCTGATGTATCTAATACAATATGGACTGCGCACTTAAATGATGCCGAAAAATATGTTTGTGTGCCGACAAGCGGAAGCAATAACGGCACGTTGCAAAGTATGGTCGCAAAAGCAAACGGTATTGATAAACCGCTTAAAAAGCAGGTTATCGGTGCAGATACGTTTTTTGAAATAAGTGATGAAAATGCTGAAAAACAAACAGTAAAACTGCCCGAAAAGCCCGAAAATCTAAACGGCACACAATTATATTATTGGTTGCAGCAGCATCGTTCTACGACAAA
Source organism: Saprospiraceae bacterium (assembly GCA_043778315.1). GTDB lineage: Bacteria > Bacteroidota > Bacteroidia > Chitinophagales > Saprospiraceae > JBEEMU01. The sequence continues at coordinate 7,624 of JAYWGJ010000409.1, forward strand.
AGCAAACGTACAACACGCGCCGGACACGCTAAGCGAGTTTGAGTATTTAAAATCGCGTGCCGCTTTTGCACATTGTTTGGCTACTGAAAACAAAGACGAAACGCAGCCCTTTCTTTTGGTTTGTGGCGACCTTTCGGGCATACAAGATTTTATTTACGACATTCACAGCAGCAAAGCCGCGATGAGCCTCAAAGGGCGGTCGTTTTACTTGGGCTTAGTCTTAGATGCTATTATGCGTAGCATTTTGGACAAAACCGAAATACCGATTTGCAATATTATTTATAGCAATGGCGGCAAATTTTATATGTTGCTGCCGAATACTTCCGCCGTTTGCAATGCTTTGGAAACCATTAAAACGCAGGTAACGAAAGGGCTTTTTGAGGAGTTCGGCGGAAAGTTGTATTGCTGTTTGGCGTGGGTGGGTTTTGGGATAAACGATGGCGGTGGAATAACTACTGAACAAGCAATGCCAAGCACACAAAAAGGTATTACGCATTTAAATGCGCTTTGGCAATGCGTAACAGAAAAAGCATCGCAGGAAAAAACTCAAAAATTCAGAGTAGTTTTGCAAGAAAAATACAAAGATTTTTTCAAAGGCGAACTGCACGGCGACCCACAAGGTAAAGGAATGGTTGCTTGTGCAGTAACTGGCTTACCTGTAAAAGAAATAGATTGTAATCTTATACTAGATGATAATGAAGAGCGAGCCGATAAAAAGAAAATGTATGTTTTGCCAGCCGTTAAACTGCAAATAGAGTTAGGGCAAGATTTGAAAAACTGTCGCTATATTGCTATTAAAGCAGTAACGGAGGATTTTGACGATAAAAACTGGTTAAATCCTTTAACGTTAGGTTATGCATATCAACTGACAGAAACAATTATTACAGAAAATAAGATTGAAAATTATAGTATCAATCCCAAAAGTACCTATAAATGGTGGGCAGCTAATTGTAGTGGAATTTGGTGGTATGGTGGTAATAAACAGGCAACTGATGAGCATACAAAAAAATGGAAAAACTTTAATCAACTATCAGATACTGATGAAGTCAAAGAAGGCGATATCACAAAAAAGAAGAAATTTAAAAAATTAGCGGTTCTGCGTATGGATATTGATAATTTGGGCAGTATTTTCACAAAATCTAATGCTTTAGAAACACAGTATCGTAGTTTTGCTTTATGCTCCGCGCTTTCTTTTCAGTTAGACCAATTTTTTAGCGGCTATTTGAATACCTTAGTAGAAAAAGATTTTAAACATCATGTCAATATCATTTATTCGGGTGGCGACGATTTATTTATTATTGGCAGATGGAATGAAATAATAGAAGTTGCTGCAAAGATACAAGCAGATTTTAAAGCATTAATCGGTGGTAAATGTTTAAACTTATCTATTTCGGCAGGTATATCGTTGATACAGCCTAAGTTTCCTATTCAAAAAGCCGCTGACTTAGCAAAAGAAGCCTTAGAAGATTACGCCAAAGAATACGATTCAGATGGTTATACCAAAGATGCCATTCACCTTTTGGGTAGTACTGTTAGTTGGACAAATACAAATACAAACACTAACGATAAAGCCGCGCTTAATGAATGGGCATTTGTAATAGCCTTGTCTAAGCAAATGGAGATATGGTTAGACAACCAAACAATATCAAAAGGCTTTATTTATAAACTATTTTCCTACCAATCGCTTGCCTTACAACAGAAGAATAATTGGCAGTGGCAATGTGCATACGATATGAAACGCTATATGAATAGATACGACAAACAAGCCGATAAACAAGCCATTTTCAAAGAATTTTCAACTGCAATTATAACAGGCTGTTTCGATTTAGGAGGCATAAAATTTAAAGCAATCAATCGCAGAACATTAGAACTTATCTGCCTTGCAGCAAATATTGCTGATTACTCAACACGTTAATTTTATATTATTTCATAATCTTATTTTACAATCATGTCTAAATTTAAAGAATTTATCATCGCACCTGAAATAGGTATATCAGAGCCAGCAATCAATGCAGCAGAAATATTTGCTAAACAAATTGCAGGAAAGGTACACTACGACCCTATGAGCGCGGTGCAATTACGCAAGTTTTTTGGTGAAATCAAAAAACTAAGCGCGAAAGGCAAAGCCAAGCACGCTATCAGCGAAAGCAGTAGCGATAGTGAAAATAAAACCGCACAAGACGCAGCGCGCTGGGCTACTATTAGTAGTGATTTCTATATGCTCAAGGCACATCTTGCGTATGCAAACGGGCGCGATAGAAAAAAGAAAGACGGTCACATGATCAACAAAACACATTTGGGGACTTTCTACACCGAAATCTATCCATTAATCAACAGGGAAGTGGTTAATGATATAAGAACCTTTAAAAAATTTGTTCAACTGATGGAGGCAATCGTTGCTTACCACAAAGTGCATTACGATGAACCTACTGCCGCCTAAAAAACATTTATCTCACAAAAATCATTATTTATTTATCAAAATGAAAAGATTATTTCAAAAATATAGTGTCTCGACAACCTTGCTTTGCAAAACAGGGTTACATATTGGTGACTCGAAAGAAACCGTACAAATTGGCGGCGTTGATTTGCCCGTAGTACGCCGTAAGGACAATCAAGAGCCGTACATTCCAGGAAGTTCGCTTAAAGGCAAAATCCGCAGCCTTTTAGAATTGACTCGCGGCGAAAACTTAAATAGTTCGTTTAAAAATGATGGCAACCTCATCGCCGAACTTGTTTGGTGCAGTAGAAGACAAAGAGAGAGGCAAGCCCTCTTGCGCTTCTCGCTTGATTGTGCGCGACGCAGATATGCAAAACGCTGCTGATTTTGAAGAGGACACAGATATGCCCTATACCGAAATCAAATTTGAAAATACGATTAACCGACAATCGGGTACTGCCGAACACCCGCGCCAAATAGAGCGTGTTCCCGCAGGTGCTATTTTCAACGTAGAAATGATACTCAATATCTTTGTGGAAACCACCAAAAAGAGTGTGGACGGCAAAACGGATATTGACTTAACCGAACCCGAAATGAAAAAGCAAGAAGCCGACAAACTAAAGGAGTATAAAGATTTATTGCAAAAAGGCTTTAATATCTTAAATCACGACTATTTAGGTGGACACGGTTCTCGCGGCTACGGTCATGTGCATATTGGTTTAGTAGAGCCAAAACCTGTTGATTACTCAAAATCCGTAGAAATATGAAGGCGATTATAAAATTGCATTTTACCGCGCCGTTGCATATCGCAAATAGCCGAACCGATTATGCGCAAAGCGAATCGTATCTACATTCTGATACGTTATACTCCGCTATTATGCAAACATGGTCGGTATTGAGTCATACCGCGTGGATACCGCAAAAGGAAAGCGAAACCTTAGACTTTACACTTTCTTCTGCGTTTCCTTTTACCTCCGAATTAGACGTAAAAGGACAAAATACGGACCAAACCGTCTATTTTTTTCCACGCATTGCCAAACCCTTTAACTTTCAAGGAATAGATGACGATGACTTGCAAGATAGCCGTAAAAAAATCAAAAAAATTCAGTGGTTAGATTCTTTTAAGTTTAAGCAGCAATTAACTGATAAGAAAGGCTGTTTGTTAGAAACCAATAACTTAAAAGGAAAGTATTTGACTGCACAAATGATTGACCCACATTTCATAGATTCTACTATCAACGCTCACGCCGCTATTTCGCGTAGCGGTGGCGATGCCGAGCCTTATGTTATGGAACGATTGCAATTCAAAAAAGGTAGCGGGTTTTATTTTATTTTTGACGGAACCGCCGAAGCCTTAAATCAGGTGCAACTTGCCTTAAACCTTATGCAGTACGATGGTATAGGTAGCGACCGCAACACAGGAAACGGGCGTTTTCGCTGTGAAACAAATAGTGAAGAAAATCACCTTGTATTAACTATGTTGCAAGCCGTTGAAAATCAAGTAAATGACAAGAAATACGCCACTAACCTATCCTTACTTTTGCCTGAAAATGAAGATTACTTAGCAAAAGTATTGCCTGATAATGATACAAATTGCGCTTTTGAGTTGATTAGACGCGGCGGTTGGGTAACATCACTAGAACATTTAGCGCGGCAAAAAAACTCAGTCTTTTTATTTAAAGAAGGCGGCGTATTTCATTATCGTGAGTCAATTTCGGGCGGAACTATTAACTTGCAACCCGACATTATGAAGGCAGAAAAAACGCACCCCATTTGGCGTGTAGGTAAAAGCCTTTGGCTGCCTTGCACGTTTTAACCTATTTTTCTATATTAAATACGCATGATAGATAATAAAATACATCAAGATTACTACCTTAAATTAACGGTGCTTTCGCCCGTGCATATTGGTGCGGATGCCGAAAAACGTTTGGTAAAAAACTTAGATGTTTTTTACGAGGCTCCCAAATTATATAAAGTGAAAATAAAAGCACTTTATCAAGCCTTAGAAAAACGTAAGCTACTGGATTTGTTTGATACCATAGCGCAAGGTAACGAAATAACATTGCCTAACGACTTATTAAAAGAGTTAGACGCTAACGGAAAACCTATTGACGCAGAGCCAAGCGAAGACATAAAAACCCATATTCGAAATGGTATGGGGTTGGCTTACTTGCCAGGGTCGTCTATCAAAGGGGCTTTGCGCAGTATTTTATATCACCATATTGCAAAGGCTAAAAACCTTAAAAAATCCGATGCTATTTTAAGAGAATTTAGAGACGGTACAAATGATATTCAGAGTGATATATTACGCTTTTTTCGCACTACCGATTCAGAATCGTTAAAAGAAAATGATATTGAATATAGAATATCAAAAGCCCTGAGCCGTGCTGGGCAGCCAAACGAAGAAGCCGATAAAAACAACGAATGGCAGAAAACAATTCTTTGGAAAAATGGCGGACGTGCCACCTTTTTTGAAGGCCTAAAAATAGGCGCAACAACAACTTTGCGTATTGGTTTTATGGTTGGCGTACCTGCACAGGCTACGTCAGTAAAAGACTTGCTTTTTCCTGAAAATGGCGATTTATTGCAAAACCTTTTTAAACTAATCAACGAATTTACCTTAGAACATTTGACTCGCGAGGTGCATTTTTTACAATTAAATCCTATTAAAGAGAGCAATTTTATCATTGCACAATTAGAAAAGTATAAAACAGAGGTAGAAAGTTTAATAAAAAATGGCAATAAGGCTTGTCTAATGCGCATTGGTGCAGGTGGCGGTTTTCATAGTATAACGGGTGACTGGCAATATACAAATCATACTAAACCCTTAGAAAAAAAAGATAGAGGAAACAAGGGAAAACGCTATAAAACGCGCCGTTTTGTCACGAATAACAACCCTATAAATGCTGAATATATGGGTTTTGTACGCTTAGAAAAAACAAATGCTCCGAAAACAATT
>JAYWGJ010000410.1:0-4070 GCA_043778315.1 Saprospiraceae bacterium
AAACAAGCGATAGACGAATAACATCAAGAAAATGGCTTCGGAGAGCATCCAAAATGCCTTGCAGGCGAAGGCAAAACGCGGGTAATCGTACCATACAAACTGATACCCCAAGCCGCTAAACGTGAGGACGAAGCCGAGCGCGGACAAAATATAGAAGGCATAGTGTGCATACACGCGCTCGCGCAGCGCGAGGTGAAAGCCCGTAGCGATGACCGAAGCCAAACTAAACAGCACAATAAGCAGCACCCAGGCTAGCCGTATCCGAACGTCGTAATACTCAAAAGTGGCTTGCGGACGCACAGAGAGCGACCCGACCACCGTTCCTATATCGTTGTGAACGCGAAGGAGTAAGGTAATGGGCTGCTGTGTAGTTGACAGTGAAAACGTGGAAAACGGCAGCAAAAAGTGTCGATGATTGATTAAGCGATGCGCGAACGGAAAATCAGTTCCCGCCTCGAAACTACTAACGACCGAGTCGTTGCGGATAGCGTACAATCGGGCGTTTTGTATGGTCGGCGCGTCCAAAACCCAGAAGTACGCGGCTGCGGAAAGTGCGTTGGCGGGCAGCTCTAATTTTATCCAATGGTAATTTTGGCTGTAGCCGAAATGAAAATCGGCGGCAACGGTTGCTGCCCAATCTTGGGGCGCAGTGCTGCGTAGCACTGCTTGAGCATCGAGGCTGCTGTCGGCGGTACTAAATTGGTGATAAACGGGCGTAGCAATGGCTTGCGCCTCCGTTGTATCATTGTAAAATAAAATAAAAAGCAATAAAACTAAGCAATGCAATGGTGCGCGATAAAAATAAGGGGAGCGCAAAGAAAAAATATACATCAATGCAATATAAAAGTGTAAATACGAGCAAAATAGCAAGAATTTATAATAATAACTGATATTATGCGAGCGGGTCACTTGATTCTCTTAGCTGAAATAAATTCGTTTACATTCTATATCTACACTCTAAAAATAGCTTAACCCTACGTTTTACTACGGTTTAACTATTTTTTATCGTTCCCGATAATGTAAACGAATTTAAAACATCTCTCTTGTTCTTTTTTCTTGATAAAAAAGAACCAAAAAATCAAGACTTATTAGACTTGTCCCGCTACTCTTCGCGTAAAAAAGGAACACAGCCCAAACTTGCAGCTCCCAAGCCCCCTTCACTTCCCCTATTTGGGGGAGATGGTTGCCGCTTCGAGCAGTGCGCTGTTTATCACTTTTTTACGCTCCGTTCCCGCCGACAATTCTAATAGGTCGGTCGCCCCAAGCTCCCAAGTAATCGACTTTATTTCTTATCGGCGTAAAGTAAATTTTTTGAACTGCGTAACGTGAGATACAATAAAGCGCGAAACGCTATTATTTAACGTTTCGCGCCTTATACACGATAAAGGTAAGATTATTTTTTCACAATTTTACGAACAATACGCTCCGTTCCACCTCTGATTAGCGAAAGGGTATAAACCGCAGGCGGCAACTCGCTCAAATCAATATACTGTTCGTTCGCGCCTTCTTGCGCGGCGGCTTTTAGGGTGTACAATTCTTGTCCTAACAGATTGTTGATAGTAAAAATAACGTCGGTAGCGGCGGCGGTTTCGTAGGTCACTTTAACCGTTCCGTTGGTCGGGTTGGGGGCAATCACGACAGCGTTTGCCGTAGCGTTATTGCGCGAAAGCGTTATGGTATTAGAATACTCGAAAGTACCATCGTTATCTATCATTTTCAAGCGGTAAAAAGCGCGAATAATAGGGTCGATATCGCTATAATTATAGGTTTGTTGTGCGGTCGTGTTGGTAGCGCGGAGCGAATAGAGACCGTCGAAAAATTTGCCGTCGGCGGAGCGTTGCAACTCAAATCGATTTACATTTTTTTCGGAAGCGGTAAGCCAAGTTAAGTCATTCATTTTAGGATTAGTTTTGCCCGTAAACGACTGTAATTCAACGGGTAGCGTACTCGTTCCTTTGATGCAAATATTATCCAAATAAACATCGTCGGCGGTATATTGATTGACCGTTTCCATGAATTTGATAATTACATCGGTGCCTATATATGCCGAAAGATTGATGGTTTCGTGCCGCCAATGCGCGCAGGTAGTAGGCACAAATGCAGTAGTCGGATTAGTGGCAGGCGGCGCGACGGTATGCAACGGCGAGGCAGAAGCTACGCTACCCGCGCAACCCGTGTATGCGTCATTTTTACTATAAATATTGGCGAACGAAACCCCGCAATTGGTAGAAATCAATATATCTAATTTTTTCCAATAATTGCAAGCACTGCCATATACTCGCCGCGCCGAAATATCGAACTCTAAGGTCGGTGTAGCGATACTATTCAAACTAATCGTGGCGAGTTGAATGGCTGTATTTGCGCCCGACGCACCTGTGTTAGTATCAATAGTATGAAAACGAAAACTATTCGCACCTTGTGCCGCGCAGCCTGATTGAGCTATAATTTGTACGGGTAACTCGCCTAATACAGTCCAATTAGCGGGCAAAACACCCGCATCGAACGAGTTGCAGACGGGCGCGACAATCGGCGCTACATAATTAAAAGTACTGCATATCTTATTATCTTCGGTGTAACCGTCGGCGAGCGTCGCGGTATTAATACTTATAATTTCTGCCTCTACAACGTGCGCGCCAACCGCCACTGTACCCGCCGCGAGCGTGACGGTAGCTGATGCGTTAGTCGCAATAGTTCCCGCGTAAGTAGTGTTCGGCTGCGCTACGCCGTCTATTTTGAGCGCAATCACTGCCGCCGTAATTGCGGTAGTACCATAGTTTTTTATCGATATTTGTGGACTAAACGTAGCGGTACAAATATTGGTGACGGGAAATATAAAATTGACGATACTCGCCTCCACCGCGTTTCCGACAGGCACACAACCGTCCGAGTCGAGTAACGAACCGCGTATGCTGCCCGTAGCGGCGGCACGAGCGCGTGCGCGCTGCCCTGCGCTAAACCTATACTGCCCGACGAAACAATACGACATAAAGTTGCGTAGTGAATTAGTCCAATTAGCAGCCGTATTGCTAGCACCCGCACACGGCGAAAGCATACTGACCGTACAATCATTTTGGCGTTGTGGTGCGGTATCACACACCCCATCACCATCTACCGTGCAGTCAGCATCGGCAGGGCAGGTAGCACCCGCGTCTCCCTCAAAAGTATGCGCCAAATTAAATCCGTGTCCTAATTCATGCCCTAAAACGTGCTGAACATTATCCATCCAAGGATATTCTATCACAGTACCATCATACGGATTACCGTTTGGGTAAAACGCAAAGCCTGCAACAGCTCCTCCCGTAATTTCTTTAACTACCCAAATATTATAATATTTATCCACCGCCCATTTACTAAGGTCTTTTATGGCAGTTTGAGACGCACCGCCATCGCCCGCATTAAGCGAAATACCGTTAGCGGTGTAATTAGGCACGCTACTGCCATTCACGCGCACAATACCGGTAGTACTATTACCCGAAGGGTCGCGTTTGGCAAGCCGAAACTCCATATTCATATTTGAACCAAATCCACCTGAGTTTGCCCAGTCGCTATTTAATTTAGCGATAGCTGTATTTACGTCTGCACCGGGGATATTTGAGTCTATACCTAATGCCTCTCCAACGTGAATAATATGAACTACTACGGGAATAATTATTTTTTCGGAACAACCATTGTAACCTAAACGCGCTGCGGTGTTCGGTTTCTCTTTGACTTGTTGCAAATAAGTTTGGTATTCTGTTTGCAATTTTTGGTATTGTCCCGCATATTTTGAATCAGCTGCCATTTTTTCACGATGCACTATATCGCTTCCGCAACCAAAACTTTTGTTTTGTGCATGTGCAGTATTAATACCGACTATAATGATTAAGGTAAAAATAGTAATGTGTCTTACGCACAAAAATTTGAAAAGTAAATTTAGATTCATAATCGTAAATTAGGTTATGGTTGAAAATGTATGACTCGACTACATAAGTGTGTGCCTACCTAAAAAAGGTTGACGAAAAGTGAAAGTTAAAACTGTAATTTTAATTGATAATCATCGTTATTTGTGACATTATTTTCAGTGGTGGTAA
>JAYWGJ010000411.1:0-12955 GCA_043778315.1 Saprospiraceae bacterium
TCGTTACGGCATCAACGATGCTTATAATTACTTTTTGCATAGCGAAGCGATTTGGCAAGCTAAAAAAGAAATCGGCATCGAGGCGTATTTTAGATTGGCGTTAGGTGCAAATGACACTTATTTGCCACCTGCAATGTTCAAATATGCTTGGGCGACTGACTATTGGTCTGATGCGGGTGCATATTCTATATTGCGCTTTCACGCGCTCTTACATTGGTTTACGAGTGGCTATTATTATGTAAACGGAGTGTTTATGGCGATGGTGATGTACTGGGCAGGACTTAATTTTTACCGTGTTTTTACACATTATAATTATGATAATAACGACGCAAACAGCAATAATAAATACTTGGTTGCGGCGTTGGTATTTGGTGTGCCGTCGGTGCTGTTTTGGACGGCAGGCATACACAAAGACGGCATGATATACGCCTGCGTCAGTTGGGCGTTGTGGCAAACAACTCGGCTTTTACATCACCGCACTACCATTTTAAGCATCGCGCTATCTATCATGCAAATTGTAGCGGCTTGCGCATTATTAGCGATGTTTAGGAGCTATTTGCTACCTATATTATTAGTTTCGTTGTTAATATATGCGTATTTGACATTATATAATAAAAGTATATTCATACAATATTACAGCTTAATGGTGTTGGGTGGACTCGCAATATGGCTTGGCGTAGTGTTTTTGCACGTTCCTTTACTAGCTAAATTAGCGCAGCGACAAGCCGACTTTTTGGCAGAATGGGGCAACTCTGATTTTACCGTTCCGATACTGCAACCGACATGGCAAAGTCTTATCGTAAATATGCCTCGAGCCTTAAAAAATGCTATCTTACGCCCTTACTTTTGGCAAGCAGACACCGTTTTTAAAATCATAACGGGAATTGAACCTATTTTATTACTTGGCGGTGTAGCTGTATTATGGTGGCGACGGCAGCGATACATTGCCACACCGCTTACTTACTTTCTGCTAACTTACGCAGTTGCTAATTGTTTGATGATAGGCTTATTGCTCTCTAATGCAGGCACATTAGTACGTTATAGAACGGTCGCTTTACATTTATTAGTGCTGTGTGTGTTGAGTTTTAAGAAAAGTGATTAGTGATTAACGATTAGAGTTTAGTGATTAACGATTAGAGTTTAATAATTAACGATTAGTGATTAGTAATTAACAATTAGAGCAATTTTATTACCAACAAATTACAAAAAAATACCATTAATTATACCATTTAAAAATAAAAATTAAATCATAAAAATAAAAAAATGATAACAAAAATCAAAACGCTGTCCGCGCAATATTTGGCGGAGATTATCGCTATTCGCCGTCACCTGCACGCGAACCCTGAGCTATCTTACAAAGAGGTAGAAACGGGCAGATACATAGCGGTGCAGCTCGCTGCAATGGGCATTGCGTATATGCACGGCGTAGCGGAAAACGGCGTAGTTGGCTTGATATACGGGCGCAATCCGACGAGCAAAACTGTCGCGCTTCGGGCAGACTTCGACGCGCTCCCGATACTTGAAAAGAACGACGTGGAGTACAAAAGCAAAAACGAGGGAGTCATGCACGCTTGCGGTCACGACGCACACACCGCCTCGCTGCTCGGTGCAGCACGCATTTTGCACAAATTACGTGACGAGTGGGACGGCACGGTCAAATTAATATTTCAACCTGCCGAAGAGAAGCTGCCAGGAGGCGCATCGATAATGATACGCGAAGGCGTTTTGCACAATCCTGATGTAGATTTAATCATCGGACAACACGTTCACCCGCCTATGAAAGCAGGGCGAGTAGGTATGAGAGCGGGTAGTTATATGGCATCTGCCGACGAAATTTATGTCACAATAAAGGGCAAAGGCGGACATGGCGCGATGCCGCAAGACTGCGTCGACCCAGTCGCTATTATGGCAACTATTATCACTACATTGCAACAAATAGTAAGCCGAAATGCACCGCCAACTGCACCATCTGTCTTGACGTTTGGTAAGATTATTGCGAATGGCGCAACCAATATTATTCCCGACGAGGTGTATATGGAGGGGACTTTTCGCACCTTTGATGAAGGTTGGCGCACTACGGCGCACCAAAAAATGATACGCATGGCAGAAGGCATCGCTGAGAGTATGGGCGGCTCCTGTGAGTTTCGAATAGATGTAGGTTATCCTGTGTTGCATAACGACACAAAGCTAACAGAACGTGCCTTTCAGCACGCTATTGACTATCTCGGGGAGGCGCAAGTAGAAGAGTTGCCGATACGCATGACCGCCGAGGATTTCGCTTATTATTCCCATAAAATCCCTGCTGTATTTTATCGATTAGGCACGGGCAATGCGGCATTAAATACACATAATCCGTTGCATACTGCCAATTTTAATATAGACGAATCGAGCCTCGAGATAGGTATGGGACTATTCGCTTTTATGGCTTATCAAGAACTGCAAAACCGCGCATGAGCATAGCAGCTTACATACAGGCTTTGCCTGACCGATATCGCCGCATAACTACCGAAGGCAACTACGAAGGAGCTATCGACGGGCTGCGCTGGCTGGCTATTAGTAGTGTAATAGCGTGTCACATAAACAGTATGTTGCAGAATCATGCAATTATAACCGTTCACTATACTTTTTTGGAGGCTGCGATATATAATTTGCTGCACGGCGTACAAATTTTTTTTGCGTTAAGCGGCTATATATTAAGTAATGCATTTTTTAAACGCCGCAACGAAGGCAAAACAATAGACCTAAACGCCTATTATTTGCGGCGACTCACACGGCTCGAGCCTGCTTATTTTATAGTATTGCTATTTAGTTTTGCGGTATTGGTTTTTGTTACCAACAAATATACTTTTGCCGCTCTGCTGCCGCATTTAGGGCTATCTATGCTGTACGCCAACAACTTTTTTTACCTTGCTGCGCACCCGTTAGTCTTTCCTATTGCGTGGTCGTTGGAAGTAGAAGTACAGTTTTATATCGCATTACCTATTTTATTTTGGTTATATACTCGTAATTTAGTTGTAGCTCGCATTATAGGACTACTTTTTATGGCGGTGATGCCGCTTATTATCTCTAAACAGACTTGGTGTGTACATACAAGCCTTGTTTTTCAAACTCCGTACTTTTTTGCAGGCATTTTATTAGCTGATATAACTAATAATTGTAGTCAAATACTCCAAAAAATACAAATTAAACCTATTTTAAGCAATATTTTGGCATTAGCAGCGTGGATTGGTACATTGAGCTATACTTGGGTAGAAACGCGGCTCGCCAATGGCAGCCGACCTGACGTGCAACCCATATTTATATTTATATTATTATTTATGGTGCTAATACAAGGTGCATTTAAGTCATTATTTACTAATAAATGGGTTTGCTTTATTGGCGGCGCGTGTTACAGTATTTACTTAACGCACTTTATTATTATATCGGTATTAGCCAAAATACTATTAAAATATGCGTTTAGTACCAATTTTTTAATAAATTTTATATTTTTATCCGTATTTATTGTGCCTGCGGTATTGTTTGGCGGTATTTTATTTTATATTGTAATAGAGCGACCTACTATGAGTAAAAATTGGTGGTGTAATAAAGTAAAAAAGAAATAGTGTTTTGCAATAATATTATTTTTAAATAAAATATTTATTAAAAATATTTTATTTAAAATAGTTGTAATACCAAAAATAAATTATACTTTTACAGCGTTATTGTACAAAATAGCAAAGCAGGTGTTAATTACTACGATATTACAACGTCATACTATTATATTATAGTGTTACATTATAATATAAACAAAACACACTATAATATTATGATATTTAATTACGATATTTTGAATTAACATTATAATATATTATAGTCATACTATAAAGCAGTATTACCAATTTGCAATATTATAACAAACTACTACAATATTATCATTCCACATTGCAATACTATTGTTTTACATTGCAATATCATAATTAACTACTACAATATTATAAATAAACCTAATAATATTTTTATTATATTGTAGTATAAATTTTAAATATCATAGTTTAAACTTTAAATATTACCTTTCAAATTTTAAATATCTTATTATGAGTGTTACGACTTTTTCTTTTAGCGAGCGATTGGCTATTTCGCGGACGATTTTAGCGTACTACAAACAAAGTGCAACCGACTTTGCAGCGTATAATCCTATTCGTTTTTCTCCAAATTGGGAAATGCAATGGGAAACTGCTATTATAGCGGCAGAAACAGTGAGTACCGACGAAAATATTGTCGACTTGGGTACTGACCGTACCGCTCGCGTACTTCAAATTATGGAAGACATACGCCAAAATTACCAACGGCACATTAAACCTTTTATCGAAGACGCATTTGAGAAAACGCAACCAGGCTTGATGAATGCTTTTGGCATTAATAATTACAGCGAAGCGCGTATTGTTGTGCCTAAAATGTTACTTTTTCTAAAAAATTTAGAAGAAAAATGTGCTACGCATCAAGTTAGTTTGGCTGCAATAGGTATTAATAGTGGTAAAGTTGCACTTATTACGCAACAGTATAATGACCTTTTAGCTGCATCTATTGTTCAAAACACTTTTATAGGTGAGCGCGCTGTTTCTACCGAAGAGCGCAACCGTCTGTTTGATGTGATGGACGAATTTATGAGTCAAACTATCCGTGCAGGCAAAAATATTTATGATAAAACAGATGCGCGTTACCGCCGTTATGTTATATATCGTGCTATTGCAGCTTCAAATGTAGCTAATAATAACCTTACAAACATTGAAATAGCGGTAGAAGGACAAACAAAAGTATTAGTAGGTAATTTGAGTGCGCAATCGGTAATTGACGTGGACAACACAGGCACTACACCGCTTACGCTTTTTGTTACAGGCTCAGAAAAAGATGCTACGCCAACTGTTGCAGCTATCGTACAACCTCAAACAACAGGTATGCGCATTTTTATAGCTGATATTTGTCCTTCAGGTGCGTATCAATTTTTACTAATCAGAAACGAAGATACCCAAAACAAAGGCGCGTGCAGCATTACTTTGCTTAAAATGGTAGATGATAATTAGTCTAATTGATACCTTAGATTAATTAATTGACAGCAGAGCTATACCGTTTTGCTGCGTTTAAAAACATACTAATAATATGTTAATTAATATGAAAAACTGGATAGAACAATCTGTCTTTGGCGTATGTGCGTATCTTGCTCAAAAAATGGGCATTGCTACTTATCGCGTGCGGCTTTACTTTATTTATCTGACGTGCGCCACACTTGGTTCACCTATTCTTGTCTATCTTATCATTGCTTTTTGGTTGAATATACGCAAGTATTTAAAAAGTGATAAGCGACATAGCTCATTAGACCTTTAAATAACGATTAGTGATTAGAGTTTAGTGATTAGTGATTAGAGTTTAGTGATTAGAGTTTAGTGATTAGTACTGCAAATAATCGCCTAATCTTATTTTATTACTATATTAGTTTACTAATTTTTTATTAATATATTACAACTAATAAATTCAACCACTAATCATTAATCATTAATTATTAATCACTAAACGTCAATTACTAATCATTAATCATTAATCACTAAACGTTAATCACTAATCACTAAATATTAATCACTAAATATTAATCACTAATCATTAATTATTAATCACTAAACGTCAATCACTAATCACTAAATATTAATCACTAATCACTAAACGTTAATCACTAACCTTATGAAGTGTTTTCTTTTTTTCTTATTATTGCTACAACAAGCGACCGCTTCGGCGCAATATTACCGCGTTGCCCGTTGGGACAACGGAAATAAACACATTGAAGTAAGCGGAAGCGGCGGCAATGACTCTATTTATACCGAGTGGTCGGAGGGCGGTGGCAAACGCCAAGCAGAAGGCAAGTATATGTATGGAAAAATGACTGGTGCGTGGCAATATTGGTATGAAGAAGGGCAAAAACAGCTCGTTATGTACTTCGATAGCCTTGACGTAGCGTCGTATAAAAACGAAAAGATAGCGGGTAAGCTCATTAAGACTGTAAAATACACGCAGGCGGGTGAGGTAGAGGCTGTTGAGCAATATATTGACGGTAAAAAATCATGTTTTTCTACTTATTATGCTAATATTAAAATCAAAGAGTTTACTACTTTTGATGATAACGGTCGCGCCTTGACTGCGACGGAGTGGTATGAAAACGGCGCGGTGCGCTCGTTGGCGCGCTACACCGACGATTACGTTAAAGGTACTAAAAACGGTAAAGAAACTTATACGCTTACCTCTCCTAAGGTGATATATCAGCAGTGGTTTGATACGGGACAGATTGAAATAGACGGACATGTGAATGATAAAGGTAAAAAAATAGGTAAGTGGCGGACGTATGATAGAGACAAAAACAAACTAAAAACAGACGAGTTCTGACGTTAAGCTCTAAACTGTAAGCAATAAACCTATGAGCGTGCTTGTCAAACTGTAAGCTGAAAACTATAAACTAAAAAAATAAAGCTATAAGCTGTAGGCTGTGAACTAAAAACTTATGTACGCGCTTGTCAAACTGCAAACTGAAAACTATAAGCAATAAGCTAAAAAAATAATTCTAAAAACTAAAAAAAATACTTTAAAAAATTAAAAAATATTATTTATAATTATAAAAAAAACAGCAAAATATAACGGTCAAAAGTTTATTGCTTACGGCTTATTGTTTAAAGTTTGACAAGACCGCAAATAAGTTTATCGCTTACAGTTCACAGCTTTTTCCTCGCCAACATAAGTTTATCGCTTACAGTTCACAGCTTTTTCCTTCTCAACATAAGTTTATCGCTTACAGTTCACAGCTTTTTTCTCGCCAACATAAGTTTATCGCTTACAGTTCACAGCTTTTTTCTCGCCAACATAAGTTTATCGCTTACAGCTTATTGCTTATCGCAAAACAAAAAAATGAAACAAACACACCTAATATACGTCTTCCTTTGGTTTGTTGCGCTCTCCGCGTGTACTTATACCGAAAAAATTGTGGATAGTCGCACTGCGCTTGAGCGTAAACAGTTTGCAGTAGCCGCTAAATTGATAGAAAAAGAGTTTATGGCGGCAAAAGATGCTAAAGTAAAGTCAAAACTTGCGGTTCAAGTAGGAGAGTGTTACAATCGCATTAATCAAACGAACGCTGCCAAAGTGTGGTTTGACAAAGCGGCGGCTAACGATGCCTTTAACATCAATGCAACCCGCGAGCTGGCGTATATTGCCAAGCGTGAGCAGCAATATGATGTGGCTGCAAAGGCTTTTGATGTAGTTGGTAAAGAGACGGGCGACCCCGCCAAGTACCGCAAAGAAGTTAGCGCGTGTCGTATTTCGGCTGGTTGGCTCAAAGAAGTAGCTGCGTCGGGTATTATTGTGCTGCCGCAAGACGCACTCAATACCGCAGTCTCCGACTTTGCACCTGTGTTTAGCGCAGACGGTAATTTGACGTTTAGCTCCGACCGTGTGCCGACCGCCGAAGCAACAAAAAAAGGTAAAAAAACAGAAAATACGATTTACGGTTGGACAGGTCGCAGCTACTCTAATTTGTATCAGACCGACCAAAATAAAACAAACGTCACACCCTTAGCAGACAATATCAACACGGCATACAACGAAGGTGCAGCTTGTTTTAACCCGACTTTCACCGAGATGTATTTTACCAGATGCGGTAGTGACACGGCTAAAAACATAGATTATTGCAAAATAATGCGCACAACGCGCACCGTTATTACCGCCGATTGGAGCGAACCGACTCCCGTAGATGTCGGCATCACTAACTATAATGTGCAACACCCTGCACTTGCGTCTAACGGTAAACGTTTATATTTTACTTCTGATATGCCCGAAGGTAGCGGAGGATATGATTTGTTTTTTGTGGAACAAAAAAAAGACGGAACGTGGGCAACAGAATGGAAAAACGCAGGTAGAGCTATCAACACGGAAGGCAACGAACTCTTCCCGAGTTTTGACCGCGATACCTTGTATTTTGCATCTGACGGACACACGGGTATGGGCGGTTTAGATATATTTAGTACGTTCTACGTTAAGAATAAATGGCAGCCCGTGCTTAATCTGAAAGCTCCAGTTAACTCTGGAGAAGACGATTTTGGCATGATAATAGACCGCTTACCGCGCAAAGATACTACCTTACAACGTGCGGGATACTTTACGTCTTCGCGAAAAGGTGGAAGAGGCGCAGACGACATCTACCGCTTTGAGCAGCGCAAACCAAAAACAGCACCGCCGCCTCTCGTACCTGTAAAGCCAAACGAACCTAAAATAGTTTACAAAGTAATATTGGAAGTGAACGTCCTCAAAAAGCGTTTTGAGCAAGCGGACAACCCGAATTCGAAGGTATCGGGCTACGACGCAGTTGCTGAGGCATCTGTCAAAACAGAAAGTGACGATACAACGTTCACATTGCAAACGCCCAAAACAGGTAAGTTTGAAATACAAATAAAAGAAAATGAAACCTATTCATTTTCGGTCGACAAAGCAGGTTTTTTTAGTAAAAATCAATCGTTTAACGCTGGATTGATAGAGAAAAACCCTAAAAACCCTATTACAAGGCTCAAACTGAATATTATTATAGACCAAATATTTGAAAATAAGGAAATTACGCTCGAAAATATCTATTACGATTATGATAAATCGGATATTCGCGCAGACGCAACGCCTACACTGAACGAACTTGCCGAACTATTGCGCCGAAACCCTAATGTGCGCATACAACTGTCGTCGCATACCGACTGTCGGGGACGCGACACTTACAACCTTAGCCTGTCGCAGGCACGGGCGCAGTCTGCCGTGAATTACCTGATTAGTCGCGGCTTACCGACGGAGCGATTGACTGCAAAAGGCTACGGCGAAACACAGCCCGTCACTACTTGCAAATGTACGAAATGCACCGAAATAGAGCATCAAACGAATAGACGGACTACTTTTAAAGTAATAAAGTAGAAAAATAACGGTCGCATTTGCAAAGCCTTCGAGACTTCGTAAACGTTTGACACTCGCGTTTAGGTATTTTGTACTCGCATTTAATTACTTACAAATACGTTTACAAAGCCTTCAAGGATTCGCAAACGATGTCACATTAAAACTTAACTTCACTACTTGTTTACTGCCCAAAATATAAAATGGTACGCGGTACTTTTGTTCGTTTTTGGGCTAAGTGTTGCTGCGCGGCTGCCGACTTTGACTCGACCGATTTCGCGGCACTATGAAGGCAATAATGGCTTGATTTTAGTGACGCTTAATGCTTGGGCGCAACGCGGCATCAGCACTTACAACTACTGCCCTGTTTCTACTTTCTCTAATATTGGCGATAGCCATTTGCATAGCATTGATACGCATCGCCGCCTCACTAATGGTCGCGATGCGTATTATTTGTCGATAGGCCCACTTTGGTATTATATGCCTTATATTTTTAATAACGCTTTTAATAATGCCAATAGCAACCAAAATTTGCGTATTTTTAATCTTTTACTAGCGTTTATATCGCTACTATTTGTGTTCAGAGTATCGCAAATTTTTTTTATTGACAATCAAAATACCAATACGGCAGCTTTTATTACTACTATTATTTACCTTTTTCTGCCACAAACGCTTTGGTATCAAGGCAACGTGTATGTGCATGAAGGCGCAGTTTTGCCGTTTTTGTACGCCGCATTTTATTTTTTTATTAGCATACAACAAAACAACACCGTAATATACAGACACTGGATAGCGTATGCCGCATCTATTGCGTGCGCTACCGCAATAGATTGGGTGGGTTGCGTCGCGGCGTTATGTATGGGCTGTGCGGCACTTTATAGAAGCCGCGTAACGGTATTTGCGGCTTACCGCAATCCAAAAAAATGGTATTTTACGTTGTTTGCGATTAGCGGAGGAATAGCGGTTGCTGCCGTTGCTGCTATCGCTGTTTTATATAGCACTGCCATCGATTACGCGACATTTAAAACTTACGCTTTGTTTCGTATGCACGACCGCAATTCGTTCGCAAAAGACGGCTTGATGCAAGTTTTTTTGCTCCGCCAACTCGCCTTCAACTACGCCTTAGCTTACGCTTTTCCGTTGTTTATCACCACAAGTATTTTTGGTTTATTACAATACAAAAAGCAAGATTTGCGGCTTACGCCCGAACAAAAAAACGGTATTTTTTTACTGTCGTCGGTCGTCTTAGTGCATCATTTTATCATGTTAGGACACGCCGCCGCTCACGATTACGCCACGCTCAAGTTCGCACTACCGTTAAGCCTCACGGCTGGTTTTTTAGTGGATAAATTATTGATTTGGCACAAAAAAATCGGTATAGTGACTGTTTTTTTGTTTATCACAACGTCTTTATTTCAATATTATATTATCAATCCTGCGGGCTGTTGCGATACAAACGGCATCAAATACGACGTATTTGAGCAAGCAGGTAAAGCAATAGCGGCTAATACTATGCCCGACGAAGTACTATTTATCAACTGTCAAAACTTGGCGCGTCCCGACGTAGAATATTACGCTTGTCGCAACCAAACATTGATTTTTACGAAACAAAAAGCCGTCGAATATATGCAGACGCACCCCGCGCGAAAGGCTTGTTTTATTAGCGCACAAGGGCATACGATTACCGCGTTTGACCATTTTATTAGTAATAAATAGAAAAGTATTTTTCTTGCCGCCGTAAGTAGCCTAAACAAGCTATTTACGGCGGCTTTTTTGTGCTAAAACAGCTTTGAGTATCATTTTTGAAAAATATTATTTGTTAGTAATTTGTGACAATGTGCCAACCCTTTGTTTGTAAAGGTTTTAAGACGCTTAATAATAAATTAATATGGTAATAACAGTAAAAAATCATTAATAACTTACCTTTGTATCATAAATAGGATTTTTAATAATTACTTAATATTGTGTATTTGTGACAAATTTTTATTTACAAACATTTTACAGTACTTCTACAACCAAATTTATCAACAATTGTAATCTTCATTTTTATGAAAAAAACTCCAACAATCGCGAGAAAAATGCAAATTTTTGCAAAGAACGTATTTATGGCATTCGTGATGTTGTGCTTCGGCACAACCGTTATGGCACAAAATACCGTTTTTATCAACGAGTTTACGCCCGACCCGACCATGAATGACGGTAGCGGTGGCGAGTGGATTGAGCTATACAATAGCTCGGCAACCGCCGTAAATATTGGCTGCTGGGTCGTTTCGGACGGTCAAGGGACTATCACTATCCCTGCGGGTACGATGATTGGCGGCAACGATTATTTCTTAATCGCAAAGGCGAGTTTGTTTAATTGTGCAACGTGCGACTTCCGCAATCTGCCGTTAGTAATCGGCGACACTAATCCTGCTACCGTAGAGATTGACCTCGATATGGCTACTTGTGGCTGCCTGAGCGGCTCGCTCTCGAGCGGCGTGGTGGTACTCGGTGCGGCGGGTAACGGCGGTGAGTTGGTGTTGCTATACAATCCTTCCGTCTCCGTTACTACACCTATCGACGCGCTTAAATTTGACAACGGCGCAGGCGCGTATCTCCCTTCGGGCGGTAATATTAGCAACCCTTCGTTCGGTACCTGCGCTGCGCAAGTGGTGACAATACCTGCTCCTGCTGGTGTTACAATCAATACAGGTGCAATCATCAAGGGCTGCAATACGTCTTATCGTCGCGCAACCGATGGAGGGAGTTGGGAAACCTACCTCGCAGAAGATGCGACGAACGAAAATCACCCTACACCTGGCGCGCCTAACGCTGGCGGTCGAACGGCGGCGTATGATTTTGAGTACTCTACGGACGGCGGCGTAACTTGGATTGCGTTGCTAAAAACAGGTACACAAAACTTAGCCTTGTGCAACAAAACAACGATTAGATTTCGGACTACGGTGCGTAATTTTCAGCACGTCTTGACAACTCAAACCGATAATGTAGGTCTATTCGGTTCTTATTTTAATAATAACGGCACTATCGGCGCGTGGACAAACGTGCAAACCGGCGGTCCGAACGCTTCGGGCGTAACGGTGTTTAGCACTAATAATATTACGCTTACGCCGAGCGCGTCGTACTCGCTGCAATGGTCGGATTACAAAGAGGGCTGTTGCGGTAGCTCGTCGCCTACCTCTACTAACGAGTGCTACGAACGGGTGAAAGTAAACGTCACTAATGTACTGCCGATGGCAGCTACAAAAGTAGCCGTCACCTGTCCTGCTGACTTTACTGCGGGTAGTATTAACCTAGGTACTTTATTGAGTGGCGGCTCCGCCGTGACGTATCAACTCAAAGACAATGGAGTGAACGTAGGTGCGGCGAGTACGACGGGTGTGTTCACTATTCTTAATTCCTTGACTGGACCTATTACGGCAGTCGTGACTGATGCGTCGGGTTGTACCGCGCCTATCACCGTGAGCATCAATAATGCGTGCAGGTCTGCGCCAATATGTCCAACCTTATTTATCAATAGCACAACTTCCTCACCGATAGGCGCAACGAATACATGCCCAAGCTCTACGGTTACTTTGTGTCCGAATAATACGACAAGTACCAATATTGCAGGGCGCACCTTAGAGTGGTACAGAGGCACTACGGCGGCTTTTGACCCTTATACGGCTCCCGCATCTGACTTGATGTGTTCGAAGCTGATGGAAAAAACCTGCCCTACCGCAGCCCAAGCCATAGTCATCAACGAGATGGGTGTAGCACCTACGACGGGTGATGCGGCAGGTGGCGGTGAGTTTATAGAGCTATTTAATACCTCCGATTGCGCTATTGATTTGAGTTGCTTTGTATTGACCTACACTGCTGCAAGTGGTGGTACTCCTCCTAATCCAACAGGCTGGACGGTTCGCTTTCCTTCGGGTAAAACGATTGCGCCGTGTGGTTATTTCGTAATAGGTGGAACTAGCTCTATTGGTGGAACTACGGGTACTACCTGGAAAACCAGTTCTTCGGGCGCACA
>JAYWGJ010000412.1:0-4065 GCA_043778315.1 Saprospiraceae bacterium
TCAGGATATTGTACCAATAAATCGTTAAGGAATTTGGCTGCCGTTTTGCTTGGTGCGTCGTCCGCCATTGTCGCACAAAAATCGGTAATTTCGGGCATAAAAAGCGGTATATTTTCTTGCTCGAAATAAGCACAAAGGTCTATTATCTTTTGCAAATAAGAAAAAGTAGCAATATTATCCTTGGTAATTGTGTATTTTTGGTGAAAATCGTCGGGAATTTTCGCGTTTGCGGTGCGACACGCCTTCCAAAAATTAGCTAAAAGCACAAAATAAATCACGCGCAACGTCGTGATATAAGTACTCAAAAGGTGTGCCAAACGGTCGGCATCTAAGGTCTGTTTTTGCCGCAGCAACTGCAATTGCATACCTATCATCCAAGGCAGATTTTGCATAATCACGTCCAAATAAGTTGCCGAGTCTTTCGGTTTTTCTACGCCTTTGTCGAGCGTCACTAATTGACTATAAATATCTTTATTATAGCTGCACATCGCTTGCAGCGTATAAGCAATAATATTTTGATTGACCTTATTAGAAGTGATATTACTGAGGCTCGTTTGTAGGTTTGTACCAAACGTAAGTTCTTGATAATAAGGCAGTTTGTAATTTAAAGCGGTACTTTTTTCGGTATTAGTAATGAATACCCAAGGCGTTTCGGCGAGGAGCGTAGTGTTGAGTTCGGCGGCGATTTCGGCTTGTACCTCGGCTATATCAAAGCCGCGTTTTATACTGCAAACGGGTGCTGATTTCGAGGTAGTTTGCAACGCGCCATGCGCCATTTCGAAGGCTTGCGCGACGGTTCTTTTATTGGCTAATGCCTTATAAAATTGAGTGCTAAAATAGGTTGCTTGCTCGTCGCCGATAGGTACTTTCGTCGCAATCACGGCAGGCACGCCCGCTCGAAGCAGCGCGGCGACTTGCTCGTAGGTGCTGCACCCGTTCAGAAATACGAGTTGCAAGTTTTTTTGTTGTCCCAGTAAAGTAGCTAAACCTGCGCCGTGCGCCGTGCCGTCCTCGAACTGTAAGCCGTCGTTGCCCGCGTGACCGCCGTAATGAAATATGGCGAGCGCGTCGGGATTTTGCGTGAGGTCGGCGATGAGTTCGTCGGTAGTGATGCTCTCTTTTTGGTGTACTTTAATATAATTTTTTGCCTCTGCACCACTCAACGCCGACCAAATAGCCTTGCTCTCCGCCTTCAATAAAGGCAGGTGCGCGCTGTTGCTATCATTAGCGAAAGTGAGTAAAATTAAGGGTTGCAAGCGATTATTAGGTTATAAAATAATAGTATAAAATTAGAAACACCGCGTAAATATAAGTATTAATTTGTATTTATATAAAAAAAATATATTTTCCTTAATCACACATATCATCATATTGTAATAAAAAATCGTTTTGCTTATTTCTAAACAAAAATTAGCACGTGTAGCATAAAATTTAATACACTCGGCTCGCAGCGTAAAAAAAATATTGCTTAATTGTAATTTTTTCGTAATTTTGCGGCAAATATAAGCGAATTGATTTTGTAACACCTATACAAGTGTTGCGAACGCTCGTTGCGCAAAGCAAAAATATATGAATCAACATACGATAAAATCCCCTTTGAGCCTTAGCGGCGTAGGTTTGCACACAGGTAAAATGGTCAATATGACTTTTCTGCCCGCGCCACCTAATCACGGCTTCAAGTTTAAGCGCGTCGACCTCGAAGACCAACCCGTCATCAACGCGGACTGCGACGCGGTAGTTTCGACTAATCGCGGCACGACTATTCGGTCGGGTGCGGCGCAACTCAGTACTATCGAACACGCGCTTTCTGCGCTTTGCGGCTTGCGCATCGACAACGTGATGATAGAAATAGACGGACCAGAAGTGCCAATTATGGACGGCAGTGCGCGTATGTTTGTGGAGGGCTTATTGCGCGTGGGCGTACAAGAACAAGACGTTTTGCGCGAATATTTGGAAATTACCGAGCCAATCGAATTTTACGACGAGATAACAGGAACGGAGTTGCTCGCGTTGCCTGCGGACGAATTTCAGGTCACGTCGCTAATTGATTTTAGCTCTCCCGTACTCGGGCAGCAGTACGCTGCGCTGCATAATTTGGACGAGTACGTCACCGAAATTGCGCCATGCCGCACCTTCGTTTTCCTGCACGAACTCGAGCCGTTAATGAATCAAGGTTTGATAAAAGGAGGCGACTTGGATAACGCCATCGTGATAGTAGATAGAGTGATGGAGGCGGACGAACTCGCCAAATTAGCCACAAAAATAGGTAAACCGAGCGTGAGCGTAGTGAAAGAAGGCATATTAAATACGACTAAACTGCGTTTTGCGAACGAGCCTGCCCGCCACAAATTACTCGATATAATAGGAGATTTAGCATTGGTGGGCAAACCGATAAAAGGAAAAATAGTAGCGACCAAACCAGGTCATACGAGTAATGTACAGTTCGCCAAAATACTAAAAGAAGCTTATAAAAAACAGCGAAAAATGCGCGGCATACCGCGTATAGACACGTCGCAAACGCCCGTTTACGATATTAATAGATTGGTACAAACCCTGCCGCACCGTTTCCCGTTTTTATTGGTGGATAAAATAGTAGAACTGAGTGAAAATCACGTTGTAGGTGTAAAAAATGTGACGATTAATGAGCAGTTTTTTCAAGGACATTTTCCAGGAAACCCGGTAATGCCAGGCGTTTTACAGATAGAGGCATTAGCGCAAACGGGCGGCGTGCTTGCGCTCTCGAAAGTGGAAGACCCAGAAAATTGGGATACCTATTTTCTCAAAATAGACCAAGTAAAGTTCAAGCAGAAAGTAGTACCAGGTGATGTTTTGATACTCAAAATGGAGCTGCTCAGCCCTATTCGTCGCGGCATTTGTCAGATGCAAGGCACAGCGTATGTAGGTAACAAAATAGTGTCGGAGGGAGAGCTTACGGCGCAAATTGTGCGCAGAAACGTATAGTTGCACTCGCTAAAAAGAGCAACACCAATACTCATTCAAAAGTAAAAAAATATATGTCGCATCACCCGTTAGCGGTCATTGACCCGAGTGCTATTATAGGTAAAAACGTAGTTATAGAGCCGTTCGCTCACATCAAAAGCGATGTGGTCATCGGCGATAATTCTTATATTGCGTCGCACGCAGTGATATGTGAAGGCGCACGAATTGGTAAAAACTGCAGTATTTTTCATGGCGCGGTACTGAGTTCTATCCCGCAAGATTTAAAGTATGAAAACGAATATGCGACCTTAGAAATTGGCGATAATACCATCGTTCGCGAATATTGTACACTCAATAGAGGCACAAAAGCGAGCGGCAAAACGGTCATCGGTAGTAACTGTTTATTGATGGCGTATGTACACGTCGCGCACGATTGCATCGTCGGCAACCACTGCGTTTTGGCGAATAATGTGACGTTGGCAGGGCATATCGAGGTAGGCGATTGGGCGGTTTTGGGCGGCTTGACCGCAGTGCATCAGTTTGTCAAAATCGGCGTACACGCCATGGTTAGCGGCGGCTCGCTCGTACTAAAAGATGTGCCGCCGTTTGTGAAAGTAGCGCGCAATCCGTTGGCGTACATCGGCATCAATTCCATTGGTTTGCATCGCCGCAACTTCACACAAGAGCAAATTAATCATATTCAAGATATGTACCGCATACTTTTTGTGCAAAACAATAATATAACTAAGGGTTTGGAGATGGTACGCACCGATTTTGAAGCGTCGGCGGAGCGCGAAACAATTTTAGATTTTGTGGACAAATCAGAAAGAGGTTTGGTGCGCGGGTTTCAGGTTGGCGCAACCGAAGAGGCGTAAAACTGTTGTATTTTTACCATAAATTCACATCAGTTATAAATGCAAATCGCACTCCAAGAAATAGGCAAACGCTTTCGGTACGAATGGGTTTTTAGTGGTATCAATCTTGATATATCCGCCGCACAATCTACCGCTATTTTGGGTCATAACGGCTCGGGCAAATCTACGCTCTTGCAAATCATCGCAGGACATTTAACGCCAAACAAAGGGAAAATAAGCTATATTATTGATAATCAAGTTATTACAGAAG
>JAYWGJ010000413.1:0-12934 GCA_043778315.1 Saprospiraceae bacterium
CTACGCGCTCAATGCGCTCGAGCCGCATATAGATGCGCGCACCATGGAAATCCACCATGGCAAACACCATCAAGCCTACGTCACCAACCTCAACGCCGCAACAGCAGGTACGGAAGCGGAGGCGATGACCATCGAAAATATTTGCCATAGCATTAGCAAATTAGCACCCGCAGTGCGCAATAACGGCGGCGGTCACTTCAATCATTCTTTGTTTTGGACAGTAATGTCAGCTAACGGCGGCGGCAAGCCAACGGGCGATTTAGCAGCAGCTATCGACAAAGCCTTCGGCTCGTTCGACGACTTCAAAACCAAATTCGCAGCAGCAGGTGCTACTCGTTTTGGTAGCGGTTGGGCATGGCTCATCGTAAAAGCAGACGGCTCACTCGCCATCACTTCTACACCAAACCAAGACAATCCGTTAATGGACGTAGTGGCAGAAGCGGAACGCGGAACACCGATTTTGGGCTGTGACGTATGGGAACACGCCTACTACCTCAACTACCAAAACCGTCGTCCCGACTACATCGCTGCGTTTTTCAACGTCGTGAATTGGGCAGAAGTAACGCGCCGCATGACCGCCAAATAATTTTTGGTAATAATTTTTTTGCGGCTTTACGCAACACAAAAAGCGGAACTTAATCATAATGATTAAGTTCCGCTTTTTATATCCCTAAAAAAGCTATTATTTATTTTTTAGGCATTGCAGGATTTTTAGCCTTTGCGGTGTCTCCTTTAACTTTTGTGGTATCGCCTTTTAAAGCCGCCGTATCTTGCGGAGCTTCATAGGCAGGTGCTTTGCCCTCAATTTTGTTAAACTGAACGATTTGAGTGCGACGCTTATTCCAATAACTGCCTTCCATCAAAAAAGCAATGATTGCCCACACTAATAGTACAGTAGGCAGAAGTACCGTCATCGCTAACGATTTAAACTCGTACTTCATGTGCATAAAATCAGCAATAATGAAAAATGCTTTATACACTGCCAACCCTATTAATGCAATACCTGCGATTATTTTAAAATAAGAACCTATTGGTCCAACAAATAAAGATACTGCTACCTCGATTAGCGTAATGACCGCCAATAAACCTAAGCCATAATAGGCTCTTTTGATAGATGCTTCGTAAGAAAGATGATCTGCCATTTTGTGTAATTAATAAAATAATTGTATTAAAATAAATATTTTGAAAATAAAAGGAGTATAATATTATTAATTACAATAGATAAAATACCAAGAATACAAACACCCATACCAAATCGACAAAGTGCCAGTACAGACCTATCTTCTCTACCATTTCGTAGCCGTTTTTACGCGCTACATAAACACCACTTCCAGCATTTATGGCGATGATTGATAAAAATACCAATCCAGAGAAGACGTGAAAACCGTGAAAACCTGTGATGAAGAAAAACAACGCACCGAATGCCTGCGGTCCGATAACCGCACCTTCGGGCATCACGCCTTCGTGTATATGAACCAAACCATTCGGACCGAAAGGATTAGTAAAGATAGTCATGCCTTCGCCCATTAGGTGCGTCCACTCGAACGCCTGACAGCTCAAAAAAACCGTACCACCCAAAATAGTGAGTATCATCCATTTTACCACGCCATCTTTATTCTCGCGATGCCCTTCTTGCACAGCACGAACCATCGTGACCGAACTAATGATTAGCGCGAACGACATAATCGTTACGAATATAAGTGGATAATGTCCCTCCAAACCAGGCAAAGCTGCAAAAACAACTTCGGGTTTAGGCCAAAAAGGTGCGCTAAAACGCAATGCGCCATAAGCAATCAAGAAGCCAGAAAAGGTAAACGCATCTGATAGTAGAAAATACCACATCATTAGTTTACCATAATCTACTCCTACGGGCGAGCGTCCGCCCTCCCAAGTGTTGTCGTCTTCTACGCCGTGTAGATGATCTTCCGTGTGTACTGCCTCGGTCGCCATTTAATTTTGTATTAAAAAAATAGAATAATTTGTATTGTAATAATATGATTTGAATGTACTTTATTTTATTGTGTAACAAAAAATATAACTAAGTATATCCATAAAACATCGACAAAATGCCAATAAGTATTGACTAATTCGAACCGCAACTTGCGCAACGGAGTCACCTTATTCGGTAGATAAAACGCGGCTGCCGTACTTACGCCCATTGCCAATAAACCCCCAAAAATATGTATAGCGTGTAGTAAAGTTATCGCAAAAACAAAGGAAGACGAAGCATTCGTATCCATATAAATGCCTTGCTTATTGAGTTGTCCCCAACCTAAATATTGCAAATATAAAAACAAACAACCCACCAAAAAAGCGACTGATATTGATATTTTATACGCCTTAAACTGCTCTTTTACGAACGATTTGTAAGCGATATGCAATGCAATACTGCTTATTAATAAAGCTGCGCTGCTGTAATAAAACATTTCGGGCATTCTGAACTCGTACCAACTCCCCTGCGCCTTTCTAACTATAAAAGCACTCGTAAGCGACACGAATAACATCACAATACTTGCTAATGCTATCCATAAAGCGAACTTTTTGGGGTGAATAACGTTATTACCCGCTTGGTCAAATGCTGACAAAAATGATTTTTGCATAACTATATTAAGTATTTTTATAAAAATAATATTGTAAAATATATATTTTGTACTCCAAATTCCCCCTAAACTTTATCTAAAACCAAAGCTATTTGTACAATTGGTAGATACAATAAAGCGGCAAACATTAATTTTTTAGCTGCTTCGGGTGTACGCTCTTGATATAAACGGTACGCTGCCCAAAGATTGTACAAAGCCACAATAGTAATCACAATAGCCGAAATAAGACCCGAAATACCCAAAATATAAGGAAAAACACCCGAAAGCACTAAACAAAACGTATAAAAAAGGATTTGCATAGCGGAACTTTTATCGCGTTTACCCGTAGGTAGCAAATAAATATCGGCTGAGGCATAGCTCTCATACGCTACCCAAGCGATAGCCCAAAAATGCGTAAACTGCCAAAAAAACTGTATCGCAAAAAGCGATAACGACTCAAACGAAAGTGTCCCCGTCACTGCTGCCCAACCTATAATTGTAGGCAAAGCCCCAGGAAACGCACCTACCAAAACCGCTATCGGCGATATTCGCTTTAAAGGCGTATAAACAAACACATAGCTCAACAGAGATACTGCACCCAAAAAAGCGGTCAGAGGATTGAAGGTACTCAATATAATAATACCCGAAACGCTCATGATGCCTGCTGCGAGCGAAGCCTCCGTCACCGACATTCTGCCCGTAGGCAAAGGACGGTCGGCGGTACGCGCCATCATTTTATCCAAATCCTTTTCGAGAACCTGATTCAATGCACCAGATGCGCCCGTTACCAAAAAGCCGCCCAAACACAATAGGCTAAAATCAGCCCACGAAAACGCTGTTTTTAACGCTAACAAATAACCAATCGCTGCCGAAAATACCACCAAAATACTTAGGCGTAACTTCGTCAATACGGCGTAATCTTTTGCTTTGGCGAGGATAAATACTTTTAGAGAAATTGTTTCAGTTTGCAAAACTAATTATGATTACTGTTTGATTGATATTTATTTGTTGTAGTTGAGTACCTACTTAAATTACTTTCCAACGACTAATTTCCTTGTATATTTCGTGCCATCTTCCAATTGTAGCACAATAAAATAAAACCCAACCTCTAATCCATCACGCTGTATCTCTATTTGGCTACCCCATTCTTTGGATATTTCGCGGACTACTTTACCCGATACATCAACAATTTTTATTGCTGACGGCAAATTATTAGGATTATTCCAAGTCAGAATACTACTGCTACCCATCGGATTGGGTAATACGCTCCTATCTTTACTTTCGTAATGTTTCATTTTCATTGCCTCCTCAAATGCAAATTCTTTTGCCACAGGCAAACCTACCAAACCTCTTACAGGATTAACTTCTTGTTCTAATGCTGAAAATGATGTGACACCCGCTTTCGCTTCAAAAGTTGCCTCACGCTCTACTTCAAAACCTGAATTTAATGTTATTGAATTAGTAGCATTAAACTCGTAGTCTGCACCGCTAAGTATGCGAAGCTGATCGTTCAGCAAAGGCTCTAATACTATATTATTATTCGTAGTAATTATTGAAGCTGAATTAATTTTTATTTTATTTTCTGTTTGATAATGACTGGCAGGGAAATATGTACCCTTTAAATTTTCTAAACTATTGTAAGCTGTTCGCTGCCAGCCTTGCATTCCAAAATTATCTATAATAAAATCATTCGAAGGATTTAGCTGTTGTTTTAGGTTTTGTATATGATATTGATTTCTAAACTTACCATAGTAATTATTATCGCGAATATCGGAACACGGACCCGCAATCCAATCAAGTGATGCGGAACACGTTGCCACCAACTGATTGTCGTGATTAAATAAGCCCGAACCAGAAGACCCCGATTCTACGCCTGCTCCCCTGCTCATATTCACACTATAAAAAGGTGATTCTACATAATTACATATTACCTGTGTAGATACATTATAACTATGCCCGAATAGAAACCCTAAAAATACATCTATAATTTGCGTAATGATTTGACATCCCACAGCTTGCACTATAGGGTTGGCTACAGGTGTCTCCGATATTTTTTTTACATCACCTCTCGGGTGATGTATTGCCTCAAACGGTGGCGGATTGATTATCGCAGGAGTCCAACCTGCATAATAAGGATTAAATTGTGGCGGTATAGGAGTCATTATTTCTAATAAGGTCATATCGCCAAACTTACACTCTTCCTTATATAATAACCTAACATAACTCTTATGAAAGTATTCAAAGCCCTCACCGTTTAAAGTAAAACTTTGTAATTGAGAACAGCCCTTATTACTTTCAAAAGTGCTACTAGTATATGAATCTGGACTTTGATAATTAAAGCTAAATTCACATTCCACACCTTTGTTATTTTCATCTTGATAAGTTGAAACCCACTCCTGCCCCTTACAATCCTTGCCTTTATTAATACAGTGAGAAGCCGTGAGCAGTAATTGTCGGTGGTCAGTAGTATTAACTAATGTTCCTGTGCAGCCGCCCTCTCCAGGTATGAAATACTTGACAACTGCACGTTTAATATCGTTAGCGCGATTAAAATTATCCCAATCTGTATTGACATTTAATTGACAAGGACGCAATATATCAAATATCGGACAACCTTGTGCCAGGACAATACCATGATTAAACAACAGGAATAAATATATTAAAAATGTTTTGCTCATTGTATATAGTACGATTTGAGGGTAAATGTATCCACACCTGTTTCCCAGCGTATAATACCCACATTAGGAGAATAATAAATAGGAGAGTATTTTAGCTTTATAATGTTCGTAAATACTCTTCCATTTTGATAAAACAAAGGAATTTCAGCAGCATTAGTAGATTTAAAGACACCATCTTGATAAACTACATGGGTTGCTGATGTGGGTATCGCCTGATAGATATTGAAATGTGCGCCATTAAATCTTGCTTCATAGTTAATTTTTATCTCTTCTTGCGAGCTACTAAGATAAGAGCTATGAACCTTCGCTGTTCTTCTATCCCATTCTACACACTCATCAATAGCTCTATCTTTACCATTACTATTATCTACATCTGTCAAATAAATACTATCTTTTTTAGTGCTGTCTTGATTTTTGTACACCCACCAGTTCCCTTGTTTATACACACCAAAATACCGCTCGGTGGCAGCAGGGAATTTGTAGGTAGTGATATTACTACACTTTTTACAAGCTATGTTAGCGAACGAAGCTACCATAATAATCAATATTAGTATTTTTTTTAACATGATTATGCGTTTATTTAAAAGTAATAGAATCAAAAAAGTCTAATTTATAAGCGATAAGTTTATCCAAACTGTAAATATCGGCAGTCACCGTAAAGTACAATGCTCCGCTTTTCCACCTGTATATTCTGCAAAACGTATATGCTTGCGTTTCACCTAAGAAATATTTGAACCCAAAATCTAAACCGCGTGTACGGCTGAATATTGGCATTTCAATATCTTTTATGCTTACTAACTCACCCTTATTTAGCACTTGCATAAGTTGTGCTTGCGCCCTCAACTCATCACCGCCATTACTTTGTAATAACTCATCGGTCAGTACGTTCGTCTTTAATTGTACACTATCGCCATAATATACTTGCATCACGATTCCATCTATATCCAAATAATAAAATACCACATTTGCAGTGTCGTGAAGTATTGGCTTTTCGGGCATTGCAAAAGAATAATTGCCGCGTACCGCATCTATTCTGACCCAATTGACCTGCGCTGTAGTTTTCATACACCCTACAAAAGCCAATAAGATAACATAACATAACAAGTAGTAATATTTGATTTCATATACTGCTTCATTATTGAATTACTTTTTGTTATTTTTTAATGCGTCAATTTGCTTTTGCAAATCAATGATGTAAAGCGTTAATTCCTCAATTTTTTCTAATAATATAGCATCAGTCTTACCCAAATCATTCCCATCTTGTTGCATTTTTTCAGCACTCGGGACATTAGGTAAATGTTTGTTTTGAATAATATAACTTTGGAGTTGCGCTAACGGATAAGTTTATAAGCCCCGTCGAAAACATAATCTGCCCAATTACTAGTAGATGCTACGGCTACTTTTATTTTTTCTGTTATAATCCCACGTTCTACATAAAGTTTATAATTAGTTGAAAGCGTAGGAAAGCCAGATTTATCGGTTGCTACATTACCAATACGAACACGACCATCATTCATTATTTCCATTGCCTGCTTATCCAAAAGCTCGCAATTAGTAAGCTGCTGCGCCGTACCAGTATTCGTACCTTTAAACGGCACAAAAACAATAGACCCACCGACAGTTCCGTATATTGTAGAACCGCCGTTACTACCACCGTCGCTAGATACTTCCCAACGACCCGTACCAAAATTATAGGAAGCATTGAACCCAATGTACGATGTTCCATATACAGTACGATTATTGCACCCTAACAGATAAGCACTACCAACATTGAATCTATCCATCAAACTTGTTACCTGTCCGACCTGAAACATTGACTTTGGTGCTTGCGCCAAGCCAATATTAACAGAACCTGTCCGATATATTGGTACATTAGAGCCTGACGACAACGGAAGCCAATCTTGAGCAGAAACAACAGTAACAGCAAAAATTACCATTACAGAGGTACAAATATAATTAAGTTTCATAAATGATTTGCTTAGGTGTTAGTTTATAAAAAAGCTACCCTTACTAATGTCCACCACCATCAACCTCACCTTCGCGAAGCGGCGTTGTTTGCGGAATAAAGTCGATGCCGTCTTTACCGTAATCATACGCCCAACGGTGTACCACAGGCAATTCGCCAGGCCAGTTGCCGTGAATATGCTCTATCGGAGTAGTCCACTCCAAAGTAGTTGCGTCCCAAGGATTGAGCGTAGTCATTTTTTTACCGTAGTACATAGAGTAGAAGAAATTGATTACAAATAAGATTTGCAATGCAAAAACAACCATCGCTGCTACCGTGATAAACTGATTCGTACCGCCGTAGTTGCTAAACGCATCGAAAGTACCAAACTCGTAATAACGACGCGGCACACCTGCCATACCCATATAGTGCATAGGCCAAAATATCGCATACGCGCCTACTAATGTACCCCAAAAGTGAATTACGCCCAATGTTTCGTTCATAAAACGACCGAACATACGCGGAAACCAGTGGTAAATACCTGCAAACATACCAAAAAACGCCGCTACACCCATTACAATATGGAAATGCGCTACTACGAAATAAGTATCGTGCAAAGGAATATCAATAGCCGAGTTACCCAAAAAGATACCCGTCAAACCACCAGAGATAAACATCGATACAAAACCAATGCAAAATAGCATCGCGGCATTGAAACGAATATTACCACCGTATAATGTACCTATCCAGTTGAATACTTTTACCGCCGAAGGTACGGCAATAATCAAGGTAAAGAGTACGAAGAAATTAGATATAAATGGATTGACACCCGACATAAACATGTGGTGCGCCCAAACGATAAACGATAAAAATGCAATCGCCAATATAGACATCACCATCGCTTTGTAACCAAAAATTGGCTTGCGAGCATGAACCGCCATTACTTCTGATACAATACCCATTGCAGGCAATATGATAATATACACCTCAGGGTGTCCTAAAAACCAAAATAAGTGTTGGTACAAAATCGCACTACCACCTACATGGTCTAAGGCTTGTCCGCCGATATATATTTCGTTGAGGTAAAAACTTGTACCCATCGAACGGTCGAAAAGCAACAAGAAAAAACCCGATACCAATACAGGGAACGACAATAAACCTAATACAGCCGTAATGAAAAACGCCCATATTGTTAATGGCATACGCAACATCGTCATACCTTTTGCGCGTAAGTTCAATACTGTTGTGATATAATTAATACCACCTAATAGTACTGATACGACGAAAAAAGTAAGGCTTAGTATCCACAACGTCATACCTGCACCCGAACCCGACATCGCTTGCGGCAACGCAGATAACGGCGGATACGCCGTCCAGCCACCAGCGAACGGACCGGTTGATATAAATAGAGATATGAACATCAATAGACTCGACAAAAAGAAGAACCAATATGACAACATATTCATGAAGCCCGAAGCCATATCTCGCGCACCTAACTGATACGGTATCAATAAGTTAGAGAAAGTTCCCGATAGCCCTGCCGTCAATACGAAAAAGACTAATATAGTACCGTGCATGGTGACTAAGGCGTAGTAAAATTGTGGGTCTAACGACCCTTTACCTGCCTCGTCTAATACTATCCAACCACCCAAAAGCGGCTTCGCCCAAATCATATCCGCATCAGGAAAACCCAATTTGTAGCGAAATATGATAGACATAAAAGAACCGATGATACCCCAAAACATTCCTGTAATTAGGAATTGCTTTGAAATCATTTTGTGGTCTAAGGTGAAGATATACTTGTCGATAAACCCTGTTTGGTATTTATCGCCGTGCCCTTCATGATGGTCGTGTCCGTGGTCGTGACCATGAACGTGTACCTCTTCTTCTGTGGTGAGTAAGTTTGCCATTGTTATAAAATTTAACAGTTTAACCTAAATATTTTTTGGGAACATACCCGTGTTAGTTATAAATAAACCACTCGCTTATCGTTGCGATAAAGGTTTTACAATTGTTTTCGTTGCGTCCGACTGCGCTCCTTCTTTTACCGAAGGCTCTATTACTTTGGTAGTTGCCTTACCATAGGTATCCTCCTCTTTACCTTTTATATTACTAGTATAATAAGGTTTTTGTTTATTTAGCCACTCGTCATACTCCTTTTGAGTAACGATTTTGACTACTTTACGCATAGAAAAGTGACCTTGTCCACACATTTCGGCGCAAGCCAACTCGTAATCAAAGGCAGACCAACGCGGCTTACCGTCCTTGTTAAGTTCTTGATATTCAGGTACTAAACTCAATTCCTTACGACGGTCTTCCGTTGTTTTGATAGGTTTGAACACAAAATAGGTAGGCATACCTGGTACCGCATCCATTTTCAGACGAAAATGCGGCAAATAAAAGTTATGCAATACGTCACGCGCCGTGATACGCACCCGAACCTGCTTACCCACAGGTAAAACAATTTCGTCTATTTTGACATCATCGTGATTTTTGACATCTTTCCAGTCTTGTCCCAAATCATTCGTTGCCGAAATCAATTTGAAGTTTTTAGTTCCTAACAAGCCATCTTTACCCGCGCTACGCAAAATCCAAGCAAACTGCATTCCAGTTGCTTCAATCTCTATGTAATCTTTACCCGCAACTGCGTTTTCAGGAATATCAGCCATTACTTTATTCCAAGTATATAAACCGCCAACTACCAAAAGAGACATTACAACTGCAGGAATTGCTGTCCAGATTACCTCTAAACGATTGTCATGTGGAATATACAAGACCTTGCGACCCACCTTTCCTTTGTATTTGTAGGCAAACCAAAACAAAGCGATGTGCGTTAATACAAATACTATCCCCGTAGGCACAAGCGTAATGTAAAACAAGGTATCAATTAGCGAACCGTGTTCAGATGCAGGAATATTTCCAGGCATACCAAATAAATCGGTACGATAATAATAGGCACTTGCGAAACAAAACACCAAAAATCCACCTACAAACAACATTCCTAACATTGCGTGTAAACTGTTTCTATCGGTTTGCATCTCGGTTTCGCCTTGCATCGACGAAGTTATCTCTGCAAGTCGACCTACTTGTACGGCAATAACTGCCATTAAAATGACGCTTAATATAATTAAGATTGCTGTCATAGTTTTTATAAAAATTTAGTTTCTAATAAATAGAATTGATGATTGAATAATATCTGTACTACAAAAACATAAAACAAGGTATGCCCAAATTCGTTTAAATAAATCCCGTTTTTTTATTTATTTAGACAAATTCTAAATAACAGCTATCACTACATGACGTGGTGGTGTACACTTTCTTCGTAGTAAGGGTCGTTTTTAGCCAATAAAGGTGCTGCCGCCAATCCTCTAAATACAATAAATACAAAGAATCCTAAAAATCCGATAAACGTACCTAATTCAACAGGACCAGGAAAGTTGAAACCTAACATAAAAGTAGAAGCTGCGTGTTCAGCAGTAGCTGCACCATGTTCTGCAACTGCGCCTGCGTGTTCTGCCGCGCCATGACCTGCCATATTAGATGCCCAAACTGCGGGTTTTATCATTTGGAAAAAGTCTAACCAGTGTCCAAACAACAACAAACAAGCCATAAATACGATAATACCCGTTTGGCGTTTTGCCGTGTTGCGTATTAATATAAAAAATGGTGCAACAAAGTTAATTAACAAATTCAACCAAAAAACAGCCGTAAAACTGTCCATACGAGTTTTGAAATAAGTCGTCTCTTCGCCATTATTACAATACCAAATTAACATGAATTGCGAAAACCAAAGATAAGTCCAGAACACACTAAACCCGAATAAGTATTTACCTAAATCGTGCTGATGCTCTTTGGTGATGTGGAGCATATAGCCCTGACGTTGCAAATAAATAATTATCAATAAGGTCAATGCCATCGCACTAACCAAAAAACTTGCGGTACAATTCCACGCATACATCGTAGAAAACCAGTGCGGGTCGATAGACATCAACCACAACCATATTGCGAAAGCAGACGAAAATCCCCCTAGTGGCAAAAATGCCGCAGCCCATTTCTTTACACTTACATAAATGCTAAGGTCTGCATTATTATCTTGTAATAAAGATAAACTACGCAGTTTTGTCGCAAAAAACACCCAAATAAACAATATTACGGTAGTGAATAGAGTTATACTTGTCTTGTTCAAAAAACCTGACTTGTGCTTTATTAGCTCATCTGTTTCTGCTACACCAGGCTCTGCCCAGTGGTACAAATGATGCCAGCCAAACCACAAGCCGCCAATTATCAATACAAAAAATAATGGTCCGCCATACATCATATAACCGAACATTGCTTCCCAGATGCGCTTAAAACCTACCCACCAACCACCGTAAGCGGTGGTAGATGCAGAATAAATAAATAGCGAGATGAACCCAATTCCTACAAAAAACACAGTGTCGTGTAGGATATTTGTCCAGGTTTGCGAATGATGCGGCGTGCTGTCCGTAAACCAGCCGATAAGGATAGAAAGCGCGCCTATCGCCATAGCAATATATGTTGCCATTCGTTCCTTGCCCGCAAAAGTGAATTGATTATTGCTCATGATAGAGAAAATATTTTTGAATATTACTTACGCACAACTACAAATAATTAGTTGTAAACCGTATAATTTTTTGAAAAAGAGTAATTTATTGATACAAATACCAATTTATTGTTTAACAATCATAAAATCGGTACGGCGATTTTGCGCCTTGCCTGCATCTGTCTTGTTATCCGCTATCGGCATCGTATCGCCTAATCCCGACGAAGTCATACGACTTGAAGCAATACCTTTACTTACCATGTAGGCAGCAACAGCTTGCGCACGCGCCTGCGACAAATCCTTGTTTTTCTTAGGGTCGCCTGCGTTGTCGGTGTGACCGTTTAGAGCGATGACCATATTTTTATCTTCATTCATCAATTTAACTAAATCATCTAAATCCTTAGATGCCGCTAAATCGATTTCGGCAGAACCCGTCTTGAACTTCAAATCGTTTAATGTCAAAGTAGTATTTACCATATTACCTTTAAGCATTTTTTCGGCAGATGATAAATCAAAGTCAGCCGCTTTTTTTGCCGTTGCAACATCGTCCGCTACCACATAAGCAGGGTCTTGCAACGAGCGGATATAATGTATTACGTCCCAACGCTCCTCGAAAGATAATTTATCTGCGTAAGCACCCATCATGCCCTTTCCGCGCATGATAGCGTGATAATATCTACCCTCCGACGATTTTTTAATCTCTTCGTCCATAAAGTTGGCAGGCTTGTTCGGGTACGGACCCTCGCCATCGCGCCATAAGTAGCCGTTACCGTTACCCGTTTCACCGTGACAAATGCCACAATTCACATCATATAACTCCTTACCTTTGGCTACCGCTTTTTTGGTAGAAGGAAACGGATTAGTAGTGATAGCAGCTATCGCCTGAGCACGACCACTATCGCTATTCGCATAGTAATACGGAACGTGACCGTTCATTTTCCAACCGTTTTCTTTCAAACGGTTGAGCGCGTCCATGTCACCAGACCACATAAACGAGGTAAATCCACGCGGAACAGTACCGTTTGTGATATGCCGAGGCTGCATAGAGGCATGATAAGCGGTGTCGCTGCCGAAGTGATTGAACCAGTAATAAGTGTTCAAGTTGGTTTCGTAGGCGATAGAGTGCGCCATATCGGGCATATACTCTCTACCCGTATAGTTGCCGCTTGCA
>JAYWGJ010000414.1:0-12819 GCA_043778315.1 Saprospiraceae bacterium
ATCGAGCTAACGCAATTATATTACAAAACAAATCCGAAGTTCAGCCGCCTCAGCAACGCGCTCTTTCACGAGCATCGATTGGAGGTTGTGCCGACCAATATAGATGTATTGCAAACCGATGCGATAATGAAATTGATGCAAGTAAACGGCATTTATTACCCCGAGCATCGCACGAACGAAGACGAGGCGCAAGAGGTAATTAAGTTACTAAACGACGTGAAACCGAATGCGTATCAGGTGTTCCCGTCGGTGGCGATAGTGTGTTTCACGTTCGAGCAGCGCAACTTAATTGCCGATTATTTACAAAAAATAAAACAGCAAAAACAGGCGGGTTACGACCGTATTTTACAGCTTGAAAAATGCGGCTTAGGCGTGTTTCACATCTCCGAACTCGAGGGCGTAAATAAAGATGTGGTATTGGTTTCGGTCACTTATGGCTTAGATTACCGCCGCTACCTTTCTACGGATATTGACGAAGTACGCCAAGCCGTTTTCACTAATTATTTGCAAATGTTGGTGGCTACGCCCAATGCGATTACGCGAATATGCTCTTCCGTGCCGTTCGAGTTTATCGAGGCGCAGCTCAAACGCCCAAATACGGACGCATTGCAAGCCCTTTGCATCTATTTGGCTTACGCCGAAGCGGTGGAAGAAGGTAACGAAACGCGTCAAAACGAACTCGTGGCGCGAGCGCACCGTGTGCCTGCCGCGACCGAATATGTGGTTGCGCCGTCGCTCAACGAGCAGGTCAAAAATGAATTGGGCAAGTATTTAGACCCTGAAATGATAAAAATTAATCAATGGGTGGACAATATCCCTGTCGATATTTTGATACAAGCGGACACCGCAAACGGTACGCCCGTGGCGATAATTACCGACGGCTTTTTCAGTCGCGGTAAATACCAAACCTTCGAGCGAGAAAGCGCATATATACAGCGTTTGGAGGCGAAAGGCTACCGTTATTACCCTTTATATACGCGATTATGGTGGAAGCAGCCGTCGCTCGAGGCGCGCAAACTGGCAGGTAGCTTTATCAAAAACGAAGCGAATAATGTAGAAACGGGAGCTATTGTTGCCAATTAAAAGCATTTACTACAACAATAAAAAAAACCCACGTTGCAGAAGCGACGCGGGTTTTTTTTATTCTTACAGTACTTTTAGCTACAGGCTGTAAGTACCTGACATCTATTTCAATTATATTTATATTATTAATTTATTTCTTCCATTTTATTTGTAATTATTCAACTCTTCGCTCCAATTATACGCTCGAAATTTCACTTTATACGCCGACAAATCCTTAGATAGATAAGTACCTAAAATCTTTTTCACGCCTTTCGCGCCGCCAAAATCGCCGCTAAACCACTCCATTATTTTGGTGGTATGAACGGTTTTCGTGGCTTCGTTTACCTCCGTTTCGCCTTGTAAAAAGGTGCGTGTAGCGAGTTCCAACTGTATATTTATTTTATCGTAAGTATAAAAAGCGATGGGCGGACAGCTTTTTGCGCCGCAGTTTAGCGCGAAGTGTATGCGATAATCCACCTGCGCAACCGCCAACTGTTTGGTGTTTTTAGCAGGCAGAAAATCGGGTATATAACCCAAGCCAAACTTCCATTTACGCTTGCGCAAAATGCCGTGTTCCACATCGTCCAAACTCAGCGTCGTATCTGTAAATTGAATACATTTGGTCGCGAATATTTTTGCCTTCGGCAGATGTTTTTGGGTGGCAAGTAGCTGATAATAAGCGTTGTATATATTGAGCCAAAACGCTTTTTTGGCGTTGTCGTTCGGCAAGCCGCTCACTACGTCGCTCACCGAGTAGCGCGCTAAATCGCGCTGAAAAGTATCTACGGGCGCGTCTGTTTTTACGCGGTACAGCAGCTTTTCGGATAACGATAAGAGCTTGGTATTCGGGTTTTGAGGGTTGCTTTGCGCAACGCAAAAACTGCTACTTGTCGCTATTATTACAACAGAAATCACTAGTTTAAAAAGATTTTTCATTCGAGTTGTTTTGATAAAATAAAGAATATTTATTGGCGAATCAAAAAATCTTGTTATGTTTTTTTCGCTACGCACTCCACAAAGTTAAGCCATTATTTCTACTAAAATCATTTTAACGCGACGAAATAAAAAAGCCCCATACAACGTGTATTGTACAGGACTTTTGGGGAGAACAAGTTTATTTGCCGCTTTATTGCGCATTACCAATCAAAATCTTTTGAGTAGTAACTTGCTCGGCGCATGAAATGGTTACAAAATAAATGCCATCATTGGACAAATTCAAAGTAATACTTTTAGCTTTTGGGCTTAGCTGTACAATTACCTGACCGCTCAAATCCGTGATTTTCAATTCATCAATCGCATTTTCACTCTCTATATTTACTTTTCCGTTGGAGGGATTAGGGAAAACGGAGATTTTATTTGGAATAAACGAACTTTTATTTACACTTGTAATCACATTATTTTCGCGGACGCACAGCAAATAAAGCCTGTTCGTTTTGGTTTTGTAAGTAGTAATACCGAAGTGCGTGTCTAAATACCATGCTCGCGTTGTTTGGTTTGGCAGACTCGTAGATGACCAATATTGATTGGCATTTACGCCACTAAAAAAAGCTGTATTCATAGATGGATTTACCAAACGCTCCTCGTTGATAGACTGCAATTCCTTGATATTTGGCATTCGCCAATTGGTGAAATTCGCATAAGTAGAGGTGTCGGCAAGCGTGAGTGCCTGCTCCCAAGTGAGCGAGTCGGCGGACGGAATTTGTTGCCATACTAAATTAGTAAGCAAATCGGTCGTTGTGCCATCGCCGTTATTCACAAAATGATTGGCTAAAACGGTCGGCGCAACCACATCGCGCACCGCTCTCACATGAAATTTTTTGTTGCCGCCCGCGCTCGTAGTTTCCGTTTTTGGGTGATTGCCAACGCCGCCGCCCGAGTTCGTCACCCAAATTTTTGTTGCGTCGTTCGCTTGTCGCTGACTGCTCCACCAATATTCTGCGAGCGTAGGGGTAAAATAAGTGGTGTTGATTGCGGGATTTGCCCTGCCGTGATTTAGAATACTGAACAACTCGTGGCAGTTGGGCAAACGCCAATCTGTGTAGCCGCCGAGCGTGAGCGTGTCAGCGTATATTATAGCGTTTTCAATCGTCATTTCTCCGCCGTCCGTTTTCTGCCACATCAACGTCGTCACGGTGTCTTTCACCGTTCCGTTTCCGCCCAAAATAAAGGCTGGCGCGTTGAAATTGTAATCCGCATCTTCGCCAAACGTATTCGTGTAGCTCGCAGTTTGTCCTGTGTCGGGCAGCCGTTTCATTGTTTTTGAAACCGATTGTGCGATGATATTTGTTGTGATAAACAAAAATAACAAAGCATTTACTAATGATTTTTTCAAATTTTTATTTTTAGTTAGGTTTACCCAAACGGTATAGGTCTCGAAAACCTATAACGTTTGGAGGACGTTTATTGAACCGCAATTTTCTTAGTAAGCGTATTATTTTGTGTTTTTATGACCACAAAATACACGCCTTTGGCGAAATTCTCCGTGTTGTATTTCTCCTGATACGCGTTGGAGGTAAAAACAGTTTGTCCATTCACATCTATAATTAGCACGTTTTTTATCTCCGACGGCTGAATATTATTGTTCAATTGCACCGCAAATCCGTTGTGCGAAGGGTTCGGAAAAACGGAGATATTGACGGCATCGCTGTTTATATTATTTGTGGCTGTGGGTAGTTGGCACGGCGCGAACCCGTTGTAGGTACTTGTGGTTGTGCCTGCACTCGTATTGAAATTAAAAGTGTAAACTCCTGCCGTCGTCCAACTATAAACCACCGAGTTGGTGCTGCCGTTCAACGTATAAGTTAGCGTGTAGCCGTTGCTGCCGTTGGCAACGCAATTCGTGATTACTGCACCTGCCAAGGGGTTTTGTCCAGGTCTTACGGGGTTGGCACGAGGCTGCGGAATTATCTGTTTGGTGGCATCTTCGGTCACTTGTCCTACCATATTTGCAATCATATAAGGCGCGACGGGCGTAGGCGTTCCGTGATAATGATAGACACCGTTAGTCCAGTAATGCCCGTGATTGGCATCTAACGGCAGCCGTGCTGCGCCGTTCGGCTCTACCGTTCCGTACACCGCAAACCCGTCAAGCGCGTAGGCTACAGGGTTGGTTGCTGCCATATTATTGTACAACTGCATCGGTGCAATATGGTAATGATAATCGTCGGCGCGCCCGCAATGCCCGCCCCATTGGTCTAACTGCCCGTCGAGGTAAGCGTCAGTTCCCGTGTTCGTATAAGGGTTAAAAATCGCAATGCCATTGACTGCCAACGCAATCGCGCCTCTCAAAAAATGAGCTGCATTTACAGGTACGGGCGTTGCTGCCACAACAGGATTGAGCGGAATTTGCCACGCGTTTGGTTTGATGTAGCATTGCGGAATCGGTACTTGCTGCTGCCAACCCGTGATGCCCGTCATCATGCCGTGCGTAGTTGGAATACCAAACGACTCGACGTAAAAATAATTCGCGTCCCACGAAGTCACTACGTTCGGTTTGAAGGCAGTAAACGCCGAATCGACCGACAACGGATTGGTCACGACGCGGGTTTGCATGATGGA
Source organism: Saprospiraceae bacterium (assembly GCA_043778315.1). Classification (GTDB taxonomy): domain Bacteria; phylum Bacteroidota; class Bacteroidia; order Chitinophagales; family Saprospiraceae; genus JBEEMU01. Next base: position 4,621 of record JAYWGJ010000414.1, read on the forward strand.
ATTGGTTTTGAACCCCAAAAATACAGCCACAATTGCTACAAACGAAAAAAGAGAAATATATTTGTATTTGTTTTGATTACCAAAAAAATAAGTGAGCAACACCAATAAGAGCAGTATTGCCGTAGCTGCAAACGATTTGACGTAGTCAATATAGTTTCCAAACGAATAATTATTTTGGGTGGAATAATTTGCAAGAGAATTTTTTTCAGAATAATTATTTTCTGTGGCAATGCCTTGCGAATTTAGGTGCTGAATTTGGCTGTACTCCTGCATCGCATATTCTTGGTCGGCTTGCGCGAACCTGGCGAGTGGAAAATGAACGATTTGTGCCTGTTCGTTTTGCAAATACACCTCGCCGTCCTTAAACATCAAAAACGACGCTTCTATTTTGGTTTTTGTGTTTATCGTCCATTTATGCATCGAAAGTTTGTCGTAATGCAGGTTGTGGCAATACGCCGAAGCCGTCATCAAGACGACAATAATAGTAGCGAAATATTTTTTGTCGAGTAGCATTTTTTAATATTTTTATTGGTTGATAACTTTTGTAGAATAATTTACGTTTTCGTTTTGAATATTCAAAAAATAAACGCCATTTGTGACAGGCAATTGTAGCTGTAATTCCGTTTTTTCGCGGGCGTTTACATTAATTTCGTTCCAAGTTGCCACTTTTCTGCCCGTAACATCAATCAAGTTTACGGTCACATTTTTTAATTCTTTTTCGGAACTAAAAATAATTTTATTGGTGAATGGATTTAGAACAGTGAGCGCAATATTTTCGTTACCAATATTTTTATCTGTACCCGTTGTGATACAAGTGTAGGCAAGTGGATTTAACTCGATGGGCTTCGTAGGCGTTAGGGTGCGTCCTGCAAACGCGCCGTAGGAAGGCTCGAAAAATAGGCATCGAAAAACTTCACCCATCGGTGTAGCTGTTCCCTGCGTAACGGGTACGCCAGAATTTACAGGATTTATATATCGCCAAACAATATTTTTGGCAACATCTATTTCGAAGAAATTACCTTTTGTAGCTTCGCAAATTATAGTGTTTCCGTTTGGCAACCTTTGCGCGCCACCCATTACGGGTGTATAAAAATTAGTCGGTGTAGGGTTCATGTAAGTCCAGGCTGTCGCGGCGGGCGCAAATGCTTGTCCTGATGCAATGGTATAATCACCCGAAACATCAACTGGCGGCGAAATAATATCAACGGAAGCCGCATTGCCGCCAGGACGATTTACGCCATTATTAAAAATCATAATCTTATTTTCGTCGGTATAACCCGCAGGAATCCATTTAGGTTCGTGTTGCAAAAACAGCTTTCTATCCGCCGCAGTTCCTCTGTTGTACGCTTGCGGATTGCCCCAGCGATACAAAAAGTCGCCACCTTTCCCGTGCGCTCCGCCTGTGTGCGCTGCCGCTTGCGCGGTAGTTGTGCTGTGGTCGATGATGTATATTTCACTCAAATTATGCGAGCTGAACATCACTTGGTCTAAGGCTGCATTGTAAGTAACGGCGTTGAGGTGTATCCAATCTTTGGAGGTAGCGGCGTTCGTTCCGTTGTAATTCAAATTCAGTAATTCGGGGTGATCTGTGACTACGCCATAATTACTTTTTGTCGCATCAAAATCTTGCACTAAGTGGTCAAATAAGTCCCATTGCCAAACGATATTAGCGGCATTTGTGCCGATGGGTTGCAGCTCTACCAGTTTTGCGCTCCATAGAGCAGTGCCTAAAATAGCAGGATTTCTGCCTGCTGCCGTTGCTTGCGCAGGCGTGAAATTTTCCCAAATTGCGACCATCACATTTCCGTTCGGCAAAGGATATATATCGTGATTTTGTATTTCGGTAGTCGACGAAATAGTGTATGACCAAACCAAATTATTGTCCCAGTCAAACTTCTCGATAAGTCCGCCCGCCGAGCCTTGTCCGCTAAACGTAGCGTTAGCGAGCGCGCCCGTTTTGAGCAAACTGCCGTCGGGAAGCAGGTAAACCGACAGGGCGGGCTTGCGCGTACCTGCCCATTGATGCACTTTTTTGCCACATTTGTCTATCAAATAAGTGGTGTCGGCGCGGATAGGCGCGAACAAGACGTACCCGTCTGACGAACCCGCGTTTTGTGTAAACAGCCCGACGGTTTGTTGCGCATAGACGGACAAAAAAGTAAAAAATAGCGAGAGCGTTACTATAATTCGTTTCATATTATTAATTTATTATTAATTTCTTTTTAATTTCTTTTTCAATTTTTATAAAATATTCTGCAACCGAACGACGGCGTTTCGGCGTTCGAGACGGGTTTATTTTTCAATAATTCCTTTACAGCGTTGGCAATATAAGGCGTTGCGAGTTCGGGGTGTTCGCCGTTGTCGTCAATTGCGCCACTATATTTTATCACCCAAGCGTTGTTTTCTTTCCAAATCACAAAAGCATGAGGCGTATGCTCTGCGCCGAAATTTTTACCAACGGTTTGGAGTGAATCTTGCAAATACGGAAAATTAAATTTTGCGCTTTTTGCTTTTTGTTGCATCAATGCAAAAGATTCTTCGTCGTAAGTTGCCGCGTCCATCGAGTTAATCGCCAACAACGGAACGCCCTTTGATTGATATTTTGCGTTAAGCGCGTTGAAGCGTTTGGAGTATAATTTGGCAAACGGACAATGATTGCAAGTGAAAACGACAATAAAACCTCGGGCAGCTTTGAAACCATCGAGCGAAATATTTTTATTGTCAATATTCTTTAAAGAAAAATCATTAACCGTTTTGCCGATAAGCGAAACAGGCGGATTGCGGCTGCCTACAAAACTATAAAACAGCAGCAGCAAGCAGCAAAACGACAATATTTTTAGTATTTTCATTGTATTATTTTCATTTTATAATTTTACGACTTTACAACTTTATGAACTTTTGTGACGTGACAGATTTTGTTTTTTTATCCATTAACTGAATAAAATAAACGCCGTTAGCGAGTGCAGAAATATCAATTCCGTTAGCGATTTCGGGTTGTGGCAACATCATAACCGCCTTGCCATTCACGTTAGTTACCGTGATATAATATACCTCTGTGGTTGCGTCAGCCAACCGAATAAATAACTTTTGGCTGGCAGGATTTGGGTATAAAGCGTAATTGATTGGCGCTTCAACTTCGTTCGTTGCCGTAGGTGCCGTCACTACAAACTGACCCATCATGCCGCCGTCCTCGTGATTCGAGAAATGGCAGTGATACATAAACGGGTGAATAGGGTCGGCGTAGTCATCAAACCGAGCTACAAAAGTTACGTTTTCGCCCTTCGGAAGATAGTAGGTGTCTTTCCAGCCCGACTCGTGACTGCCCACCGCCGTTGCTACGCCGTTGCGCGCCACTATTTTAAAATCCACATCGTGTATATGAAAAGCATGGCTAAAAATATTATTATTTACGACCGTCCATTTTTCAATGGCGTTCAGATTGACCGTTTTATTGATGGTGTTGAGCGCGAAAGCGGCGTTATCAAAAGTAAACTCGGCAAGTCCGATACGGGTTCCGGGCGTTACATTTATCGTTCTTGTTACCGTCGCGTCGGCGGCAGTCCAGTAAACGTCGTGCGCCAAAACGGCAGGAACTGAGGTGATAGGAGCGGAGGTTGTGGCAGCTACATTAATATGCAGCACCGAAAAATCCTTGTTATTCAAAAGACTGCCGTTTAGTCCGCTTTGCTGCGGCTCTGCGCCTGGGAAACCGAACACTTGCCCGCTATTAAACGCCTTTAAATCCAAGCTCGAGCCGACGGCATCGTTACCGAGATTGACCATAATTTCAATCCGCTCACCAACCATTAATTTTACCCGCGTGACCGCAACGGGCGCATTTAATAAGCCGCCGTCGTTCGCGATGATGTAAAAAGTTCGGTTGTCGCTAAACCCTAAATTGTAGCCGCGTTCTATTTCCGCGTTCAAAATTCTTAACCGCACATATTGTTTTGGCAAACTGACTTGGGCATTTGGTGTGCCGTTAGTGAGCATATAATCGCCGTATTCGCTGATGTGTAGGTTATCGGTAATCGTAAACTGATTGGACGTATTGTAGCCTCGACTCGTCAAGGCAACGGGTATATCATCTACGCCATATCTGCGTGGCAACGCTAAACTTGCCTCGAGCGAGTCTCTTACGATAATAAAACCGCCTATGCCTTTGGTCAAATGATCCATCGACATATTGTGCAAATGCGGGTGATACCAATACGTCGAGGCGTTATTCGTCACTTTCCAGTACGGCTGCCATAGCGTTCCAGGCGGGACTACCTGATGCGGTCCGCCGTCCATCACAGCAGGCAGGTGCATACCGTGCCAGTGCATAGTGGTACTGTCATTCAGCGTGTTACGCACGTTGAGGTGAACCGTATTGCCTTTATTGAAAATCAAAGTAGGTCCCCAAAAGCGGCTGTTATTCACTGCGCCCGTTATGGTTTGATTGCCTGGTCTGAACTGCGCGAACGTATCTTTCACCGTCAGATTAAAGTTAGTACCCGATAATGTATCTGGTATCCATAGATTATTGTATTGGGCGTTTGCGCTTGACGCAAAAAGAATGGCACTCAAAAGTAGCGGCAGTTTTTTCATTTTTTATCGATTATTTTTTAATTGAAATATATATTTGATTAGGAACGCGTCCAAAATAAGTTACTGTATTCTGACTTGTCTTTTGAGTCAAAACTGCGTTAGATTTATCGTTACGATGCACAGCATCGCGCCTCAAATCTGCCTTGTTTTGACTCAAAATCCTGCGTCACAATATTCAGCACCTTATTTTCTCTTCATTCCTTAGAATACGAATAATAATTTTTCTGGCGGTCATCAGAATGTTTATTTTTTTTGCGGCTGAAAATAATCTCTAATATCAATCACCATGTTTTGAAATTGCTTCAATTGCGCTGGTGTACAGATGTTTTTTAACGCCTGCGCTTGCTGCAATCGGTACAATTCCATTTGGTATTCGCCGTCGGCAACTCTCCGTGCGATTGCTTTCACGGCAGTCGTATCGGTATGCTCGTTGAACATCGCCGCGTTCATCGAGTCGCGTTTAGCGCGTATCGCTCGGCTCAACGGCTCTTCTTTATCAAAAAAATCTTGCCTGATTTTTTTAAAATCTGCCGCTTGTTTTTCGGTTAGCTGCAATTCTTTTTTCAGGATTGCGGTCACTTGCTCTATCGGTCGCTTCGGTCGCCTACCCTCGCCGCCCTTTCTCCACCAGAAATAGCCGATAGAAAAAAGATTTAAAAGCAACAGAAAAGTCACTGCGCGACCAAGGAATTTATTTTTTGAAAATAGGTACATAGCAGTCTAATATTTAGATGAACTGGTGCTGATGAGGAGTTCGGACGCTACATTTTTCAGTTTTTCCCTGTTTTCTTGCTCGCTATCCGACATTAATTGGTTAGAAAACCAAAAAACATTGACGGCTATCAACAAAATGGTTGTGACCAATATTAATTTATTGGCAGACGCACTGCCCGAGCCGCGCTCGGTACGCTCCAATTTTTGCAATAACTGCGCCTCCCACTCCGCAGAAGGTTCTATCGAGCCGATGCGCTCAAATTGCGCGAGTATGTTTTTTTCTTTGTTCATTTTGTTCAACTATTTAGACGATATTAAGTTTTATTTCTGACGGTTCTTATTTTAAAAATGATTTTAGGTTTTGTTTTGCTCTATAAATCAAAGCATCAACGGCGGTTAAAGTTGTCCCCATAATCTCTGCGACCTCCGTATTGCTGTGTCCCTCTACTTTGCTCAACGTCAGGGCAATACGCTGGCTCTCGGGCAATTTATTTAACGCTGCCATCAGCAACGAAACATCTTCTTCCTCCTCCAATATTTTGTCAGGTGTTTCTTTGCCTGTTGCCCAATTCGTGATTTTGTCGAGTCCCAATAGTTCGCCGAAGGACGTAATTCTTTTTTGTCGATTTCTTTTTTTTATTTCGTCCAGCGATTTGGTCGTCGCGATTCTGTATATCCAGGTGCTCAACGCGGAGTCGCCTCTAAATTTAGGTATAGAGTGGTACACTTCTACAAATACCTCCTGCGCAACGTCCTCCGCGTCTTCTCTGTGGAGTAAAAAGCGGTAACAGATATTCAAAACGGTTTTTTGGTATGTAGCCACTAGCTCGGCAAAAGCAGCTTTGTCGCCCGATTTGAGTTGTGATGTTAATTGCGAGTCGTTCATTAAGGGCTAAAAGTAGTGTAAATATCATGAATAGTAGGAACAAAAAAACGTTACCGACACGGTGAAGTGTGGGTAACGTTTTTTTGTTCATCAAATTTGGTAAATCTAATATAACTATCTATCCACCAACTACTTAATCACTACCCCCGAAGCCTCAAAAACGATTTCTTCTTTCGGTTTAGTGATAGCTGCTATTTCGGCTGCCGTTTTGCCAGCGTCTTCCGCATAGTGTTGCAGCTCCGCTACGGGCGTAGTTTTGCGCGTCGCTTTGCCGAGGCAAACCACTGTTTTGCCCGAAAGGTCTTTCGGCATAAAAAAGGCGTAATCCTTAAATTTCACCATCATATCGGGATTGCTCGCCGCCGAGAGCTTCATCCAGCAGCCTTTCGCCTGACAAACGGAAGTGGCTACGCCCTCTATTTTTACGTCTTTCAGTTCGGTTTTGCCGTCCATTTTGGCAAATAAATCCGCCACAGGCATCGCGCCTGCCGCGTCGATAGTCTGTCCAAAATGCTTGCCGTCGCCTTTGCCCGTACTAACGGATTTGCTGCCGTCGCACGCTGCAAATGCCACGGCGACCCCTACCAATAAAAGGATTTTTTTCATATTATGATTTTATAAAATTAGAATAAAATTAAAATAAAGACACTTTTTTCTTTGCGTAGCAAAAAAAACCGTTGCTTACTCTGCTTCTCCGCTTCTCCGCGTTTAAAAAACTTTTTTACTCAAAAAAACTTTGCGTAGCAATAAAAAACCGTTGCGCACTCTGCCTCTTTGTTCCTCTGCTTCTCCGCGTTTAAAAAACTTCTGTACGCAGAAAAACCTTTATTTCTACATACCCAGCGTCTTTTTCACCAAATCAGCCGCTTCCTGAAACTCGATAGCCGAATAGACCTTCAAACCTGACTCATCAATCAGTTTTTTAGCGATTTCGGCGTTCGTGCCTTGCAAGCGGATAATCACGGGTACGCTGATAGTCCCGATAGCGTTGTACGCATCTATCACGCCTTGCGCGACGCGGTCGCAGCGCACGATGCCGCCAAAAATATTGATTAATATTGCTTTTACATTATCATCTTTTAGTATAATGCGCATCGCGTTTTCTACCCGTTTTGCGTCGGCGGTGCCGCCCACGTCCAAAAAGTTGGCAGGGTCGCCGCCGCTCAATTTGATTAAATCCATCGTTGCCATTGCCAGCCCTGCGCCGTTTACCATACAGCCCACGTTGCCGCCCAACTGCACATAATTTAAGCCGTAGCTGTCCGCTTCTACGTCGGTCGGGTCTTCCTCGTCTTTGTCGCGCAACGCCTCCAACTCGGGGTGACGGTACAGCGCGTTGCCGTCCAAAGTCACCTTCGCATCAACCGCTAATACGCGGTCTTGACTGTCTTTGAGGCACGGGTTTATCTCGAACATCGCCGAGTCGCTGCCCACAAAAGCGGCATATAATTTGGTGGTAAAAATCGTCATTTCCTTAAACGCCTTGCCGCTCAACCCGAGGTTGAAAGCGATTTTGCGCGCCTGAAAGCCCTGCAAACCTATTAGCGGGTCAATCCATTCTTTATGTATAAGGTGCGGCGTATCGTGCGCGACGGTTTCTATATCCATACCGCCTTCGGTAGAATACACAATCACGTTGCATTTCGCGGCTCTATCCATCATCACACTCATATAAAACTCCTTCACCTCCGACGCTCCCGGCGCGTACATATCTTCGGCGATAAGCACTTTGCGCACCAATTTGCCCGCGCCGTCCATACCGCCAGGGGTTTGTGGTGTTTTGAGCATCATACCAATGATATTACCTGCGTTTTCGCGCACCTTTTCTAAGCTCGGGCAAAACTTCACGCCGCCGCCTTTGCCACGTCCGCCTGCGTGTATTTGCGCTTTCACTACCCAGCCGTTTGCGCCAGTGAGTTCGGTCATTTTTTGCGCTGCCGCCACCGCTTCGTCGGCGGTAGTTGCCACGATGCCGCGTTGTATGGTCACGCCGTAGCTCGCCAACAATT
>JAYWGJ010000415.1:0-12739 GCA_043778315.1 Saprospiraceae bacterium
GGCATCTTGCTCGAGCGTTCCGTTGAGCAGCGATTTGAACTGTTTGGCAGGCGCGTCGAACACTAATTGTTTCAATATAATCCTATTTTTCTTTTTCATCAGTATTTCTAATGCGTCCGCGTCGTAGTCTGGTGCGATGATAATTTCAAAAAATAGCTTATCAATTTCTTTCGCCGTGCACGCATCAATGGCAATATTGGCACACAAAATACCGCCAAAAGCGGAAGTACTATCGCAAGCGAGCGCGGATAGGTACGCTTGCTCGAGCGTAGGGCGCGTAGCGATGCCGCAGGCGTTGGTATGTTTGATAATAGCAAAAGTAGGCGCGGCAGCGCGGAACTCGTGTATGAGGCTGACCGCCGCATCGGCATCTACTAAGTTGTTGAATGACAGTTCTTTACCATGTAGCTTTTCGAATACTTCGTTGAGGTCGCCGTAAAAATTGGCGGTTTGATGTGGGTTTTCGCCGTAGCGGAGCGGTATCGCGTTGGTGCTGTCGTCGTCTGCTTCGTTGTCCAAATAGTCGTCAAAATAATTAAAAATCGCCTCGTCGTAAGTCGCCGACACGCTGAATGCGCGGCGCGCTAAGGCTTTGCGCTCTATCTCAAAAGTAGTGCCGTCGCGGGTGTCGAGTAGCTCGAGGAGATGTGTGTAATCGGCACGCGAAGGTATAATAACTACGTCTTTAAAGTTTTTGGCTGCTGCCCGAATGAGCGAAATACCACCAATATCTATCTGTTCGATGATTTGGTCTTCGTCGTCGGTCGTCGCGACGGTCTCCTCGAAGGGGTACAAATCCACGATGACCAAGTCAATTTCGGGAATGTCGTACTGCTCTAACTCTACCAAATGCGCGTACTCGCGGCGCGCCAAAATGCCACCAAAAATTTTGGGGTGCAGGGTTTTTACCCGTCCGTCGAGGATAGAAGGGTATTCGGTGAGCGTTTCTACGGCGGTGACGGGAATGCCGAGTTCGCTGATGAATTTGTGCGTGCCGCCCGTAGAAAACAACTGTACGTTGAGCGCGTGCAGCTTGCGCACAACCGCCTCGAGTCCGTCTTTGTGATATACAGAAACGAGCGCGGTGCGGATAGATTTGGGATTAAACATGGGTTGGTTGGTAGTTGTGGTGATGATTTTGAGAATTAGGAACGCCTGCAAAATTTTTTGTAATGTAACGGGTTTAGGGCTTTAATCCTACATACTTTGCGCTATAATCTCCGAAATATCCATGACCCGAATATGGTCTTGCTGGTCGTTTTCTTTGATGCCGTCTTGCAGCATCGTGATACAAAACGGGCAGTTTGCGGCTACGATACTTGCGCCCGAAGCGAGTACATCGTCAGTGCGTTCCTGATTGATGCGGCGGTCGCCTGGCTCGTCCTCCTTAAACATTTGCGCGCCGCCCGCGCCGCAACATAAGCCGTTCGTGCGGCAACGTTTTAGCTCTACTAAGTCGGCATCTAAGGCTTGCAGCAATTCGCGCGGTGCTTCATAAACGCCGTTCACTCTGCCCATATAACACGAGTCGTGGTAAGTGATTCGCTTACCCTTAAACTCGCCTCCGCCCTTTATTTTCAAGCGTCCGTCGTTGATGAGACCCTGCAAAAACTGCGTGTGATGCTCTACTTGATATGAGCCGCCGAGCGACGGATATTCGTTTTTGAGCGTATTGAAACAGTGCGGACAAGCGGTCACGATGTGCTTCACTTCGTACATATTTAGCGTCGCGATGTTCTGAAACGCTGCCATCTGAAACGCGAGTTCGTTGCCTGCGCGTCGTGCGGGGTCGCCCGTGCAGCCCTCTTCTTTGCCCAAAATCGCGAAACTGACGTTGCAGGCTTGCAGAATCTGCACAAACGCCTTCGTGACGCGCTGTGCGCGCTGGTCGAAACTACCCGCGCAACCGACCCAAAATAAAACTTCGGGCGTACTGCCTTCGGCGGCAAATTCCGCCATTGTTTTTACAGACATATATATAGTGTTGTTTTTTTGTGATGATTAGATAGTTATTTCAAAATGAAAGTCGCTATTTGACCGTAAATATAAGGAATGTATCTAAAATAAAGATCATAATTATTATCAAAACAAAAAAAATATTGCGGCGGCAGCCATCAAACCATCTAAATAAGCATAAAAAAAGTGGTCAGATTGACTACGCAACGCATACGGAAGGCTAAGAAGTAGCGCAAAAAACGGCAGGCTTAACGCCAATATTTGATAATAAGTAAAGCCGTTTTGTAGCAATAAAATATTGGTAATTTGAAATAAAACAAAAAATAGTAAAAATATTATTTTTATTTGATATTGTGACAACCTAACATAGATATTTTTAATACCATTTTGGTAATCAACGTGTCTATCTCGATAGTCGAATAAAATGCAAATTGGATAAATAAATAAAAAGCGATTAGCGCAAAAAAGTAGTAATTTCATATTGCTAATAAGGATAATTTGATGCGAAACAGCGAGCGGCAAAACCGCAGTCGCGTACACCCAAACGGCTGCTAAATAAAATGTTTTGGCGAAGGCAAAGCCGCGTAAAAATAAAAACGGACGGTACGGAATTTTGGGCGCGGTATATAAAAAAGTAAGCGCGACGACAGGCAAAATATATATGGTATATTTATAATATAATAGCAAAAAATAAATCGCTATTACACTGGCACCCACGCATTGCAACCACAAAAAAGAGCGGTTGCGCATCGTCCATGCTGCGCGATTATTACTAGTAATTTGCGCTTCTTTGTTCGTTTCCGACAACGCCCAATGCAGGCTATACGCTGCGAGCGTACTAAAAAAAATAAATCCAAGATATTGATAATCAATATCTTGGATAAATAAAACGGAAGTCATACAGCTCATCAACGTCGCAACAAGCGCAATATGTAGATTGCTAAATACATAATAATCTAAGCCGCGAAGTGCTATTTTTTTGATTGTGCCAAACATCTTTTGCTGTACCAATCTTACTGCACTACGGGCAACTGTAAGTAGCCTTTGTACTGTTTATCTTCCTCAAAAACGTGGTTTGTATAATCGGTCACGACGTTGTATAGCGTATCGCGCTCGATGGGTGTGCGTCCTACTTTTCGGATAATATCGACGAGTTGTTGCGTAGTGAGCGACGGGTTTTGCTCCTCCGCGCCTGCCATCGCATATATCTTAGTAGTGTCGTCGATAGTACCATCAATATCATCTACGCCGAAGGCGAGCGACAACTGCGCGGTACTGCGTCCTATCATAGGCCAGTACGATTTGACGTGTTGGAAATTATCCAAATAAATACGTCCGATAGCGTAATTTCGGAGGTCTTCTACTACCGTACTTTCGGTAATATGTGACATTTCATTGTCTTGATTTCTGAACTTCAACGGAATATAAGTTTGGAAACCGCCCGTTCGGTCTTGCAGTTTGCGGAGTTCGTCGATATGGTGAACGCGGTGTTTGTACTGCTCTATATGCCCGTACAACATCGTCGCGTTAGTACGCAAACCGAGTTCGTGCGCCACTTCGTGTATGTCTAACCATTGCTGTCCCGTGCATTTATCATGCGCGATTTGCTCGCGTATTTCGGGGTGAAATATCTCTGCGCCGCCGCCCGGGATAGACTGCAAACCCGCGTCAATCAAGCGTTGCAGCCCTTCTTTGTAGCTTACTTTTGCTTTTTTGAAAATATAATAAAACTCTACTGGCGTGAGTGCTTTGATGTGCAGCTCGGGACGATGTGCGCGGATAGCGGCGAACAAATCCTCATAAAATTTGAGGTCGTACTGCGGCAAAACGCCGCCTACAATGTGTACTTCCGTGACGTGTTTGCCGTCATAAGCCTTCACTTGGTCGACCATTTGCTCGAGCGTGAGTTCCCAACCGTCCTCGCGTTTTTTGATGCGGCGCGAGTACGAACAAAAATTGCAAGTATAAATACAAACATTGGTGGGTTCCATGTGGAAATTGCGATTAAAATAAGTATAATCGCCGTTTTTGCGCTCGCGCACCATATTTGCGAGCGCACCCACAAAAGACAAACTGCCTTGTTCGTACAGCAATAAACCCTCTTCGGGCGTGATGCGCACCTCGTTTTTTACCTTTTCGGCAATCGCTTGCAGCTCGGGAGATTGGTCTGGGAAATTCATATTATAGGAATATTTAGACATTATGTAATGATTTTGCTCATTTCTTCTTTTGTCTTGACCAAACCGCGTAGCGGCAGAGCTAGTCAGTTTTATTTTTACACCACGAATTACTCGAATTTACGCTAATTCTTGACGATTAGACAATTTTAATTTCACTAATTATTTGAGTAAAAAATTAAAAATTTTTTACTCAAACGGTCAAAATTCGTGAAATCTGGTTAATTTTGATAATTTTCGAATGAAAATTATCAAAATATTGGTGAACTTAAAAGAACGTCCACTAATATAATTAGTGTAGATTCGCGTAATTCGTGGTAAAGTTTTTGGCAACTGACCACCTCTGCCGCTATGCGGCTATCCGACAGATCAAACCCTTTTTACTCATGCGCAACATGAATTATCTATAAATAACACCGATTTTCATTTTTTGTTGAAACTAAAATTAGCTACTGTGATGCAATTCTTACTTACGAATACTAATCGGCAGCGTAAAATAAGCCGTCGTTGCGCCTGCGGGACGATACGCCTCGCTGATGCCCTCGAGCAAATGCTGCAAACCGAAGGTTTTGGTGGTCATGTCGGGCGAGGCGTGCAGGCTGCGGTCGTCGGTTGTGCTGCTTTCGCTAATCCATGTGGGCAACTGCGATTTGAGTTGTATATTCAGCGTTTGCTTCGGTACAGAGAGCTTCGCGGCACTCATATATATAAGGTGTGTAGCGGTGCCGAGGTAGGTTTTGTCGTTTTGCTGCACATCGGCGGTCGCTTTTTTGAGGCTCACGATTTTGTCTATCGCGAAGTTATCGGTCGCTTGCAGCGCGTAATTTGCGGCTGTCGTTTTGTAGTTTTCGTCGGCGAAAATGCCGCTAAGGTCAGCCGCAACGACCATGCCAAATTTGCTGCCGTTGCGCGCTCGTGCGTCGCAATTTGCAAGTCCGTGTATGTAATTTGCGCTCGAGGCATCGTTGTCTTTTTGGAACGCGCCTTGTTTGCCCGTTGCGTTAAGCACCGAGTAAAACGACTGCGTATTCGGGTTGGTGAGCGTAAAATGCGCCTTGTTTTTGTAGCCGCGCAAACTCTCCGTGTTGCGCAAAGCGGCGTATTTATTATCGAATAAAATAGCATTAATGTGTCCTCGTTTGGCAATAAAAACCATATAATATGGGCGCGTCCCTTTGTACGGGTGTTTGCCATTCAGGTAGTCGTAATAAGTGCCGTTGTAGTCGCCTGCGAGCTGCCAAACGAGTACGTCTAAGTCGCTACTTACGCCTTGAAACAGCGTTTTTGTGCTGTACTTCAAACCATCTAACTGGTTGGCTGTGTTGGCTTTATCTAATGAATAAATGCAATCGGACACCAAAACACTTACCTTTCCTGTTTGCGCCGTAGCGATGATATTTTTGAGAATGTCGTTGAGTTCGGACGATGCGGTTTTGATGCTTTTGTCCGCTTTTACGGGCGCGAAGGGGTCGGCGGCACGCATAAAATCGCTCAAACTGCCCTTGTACGGATACGCTTTATCGGTCACGAAGGCGAGCGAATGCGCCGCGCCGTCGGCTTCTGGCACGCGAGTTAGTGCGTCGTAGAGCGCGGTTTTGAACGACGATGCGCCGCCGCCGTAGCCAAACATAGAGCCGCTACTTTCCAAAAAAAACGCAAATTGCAAAGGCGTTTTCGTCATTTTGGGTGCGGCGGTAGCCGTCGTTTTGTCGGTCGTAGCGGCGGGTTCGGCAGCCGTCGCGCCTTTCTGCGGGTGACTATTGCAAGCCGCGAACGTAGTTGCTATCACAGTTCCGACAGCTATATTAAAAAAATATTTTTTCATATTTTAACCATTATCTTTTTGAAGCCGTAAAAATAGGCGTTTTAAAGGAGTTTATACGGTTTGCACAAATATTTTGCTAAAAATATTTACCTTTGCGGCTCAATTGCAATATAATTATCATACAATTACAATAAAATTATAATAAAGAAAATAAAAATCAAATTTTGATTACTATATATATCAATAACCGCCCGTTGCGCTTTTGCGCCGCGCCCGCGCCGCTCGCCGAAGCCGACGAGCCGCGTCACCTCACTACAAACTGGACAGGCGAAGCCGCCGTTTTGAGTCATTACGCCGATGTTTTGGCGCAAGCTGACTGCCCTTACACGGCAATAAGCGTTGTCGGCGATGCCGAAAAAATGATGAAAATATTTGCGAAAGCCTACAAAATAATACCTGCGGCTGGCGGCGTAATCGCTAACGCGCAAGGGCAGATTTTATTGATACACAGACGCGGATTTTGGGATTTGCCGAAAGGCAAAATAGACGACGGCGAGCAAACCGACGCTGCCGCGCTTCGCGAAGTAGCCGAGGAGGTTGGACTGACCGAATGCGTCATCATCGCGCCGCTTTGCACTACTTATCATACCTACGACTGGAAGGGCAAAAACGTGCTGAAACCCACTTTTTGGTTTGCTATGACTACGCCAAATACCGATGTGACGCTACAAACCGAAGAGGACATTACCGCGTCGCAGTGGACTGATTTAAAGCAGTTTATGGCGACGGGCGAACTTATTTATCCTAATATAAAAGCCGTTTTGGAGGAGTATGAACGCACCCAATAAAAGTAGTTTGACAACCAATTGGACAACCAATTTGACCGCCGTTTTTCATCAAAATAAACCGTTTTGGTTGGCGTTTGCCGCAACGTGGTGCGTAGGTTTTGGGCTGTGGGCGACGCAGTCGAAAGGCGAAAGCGTACTGTGGTTGGCGGCGCGCCGCACCGATTTCTGGAACGATTTTTTTTGCGTTGTCACGCAATTTGGCGCAGCACTACCGTATTTTATTATCGGTGCATTGCTGCTGCTGCTGCGTCGATGGCGGTCGTTAGCGCAGCTCTCCGCGACGGGTTTGAGCATTTTACTCATCGCTTATGTACTCAAAAACGCCTTCGCCGCCGACCGTCCGTGGGCGTACTTCGACCACCTGCATCAAGGCGCGCTGATGGGCAAATCGGTAGAGATAGAAGGCTACTTTTTGTCGGTCAATAGCTTCCCGTCGGGGCATACGATGGGCGGTTTCGGCTGGGCGACGCTCGCGGTGCTTTGGCTACCCAAAAAATATAATTTTGCCGCTTTGGGCATTTTGCTGCTTGCGGTATTGGTGGGCGTATCGCGGCTGTACCTCGGCGAGCATTTCCTCGAGGACGTGTTGATGGGCAGTTTGTTGGGCGCAACGATAGCGGTGGCGGCGAATAAATATTTGGATTGGAAGTGAAACGCGCTCGTAGGATTTTTTGCAAAAAAAGTAATTGGATATTGTTTGTAGTGCGAGTAACTTTGCATTGTAAACAATATCCAATTTTTTATTTTAAATAATATCCATTTCACATTTTAAACAATATCCAATATGCAAAAAATTATTCTTTCTATTTTGGTGTTCGCTTATGGCGCAATGACCGCCGTTGCGCAAAGCAACAGCACAACAAGTGTAGGTTGCAATACGCCGACCGCGCAAAAAACAATCACAAACGGGCGTTTATCTGCTAATCTATTAAATGCAGGTGACGGTTTTCATTCGTTGCAGGGTAAGGCTAAGTTTTTTCCCGATAACGTGAACTTCCCTGGCGTAGCGACTCTTTACGCAAGTTCGTTATGGTTGAGTGCTTACGACTCAAATGGGGATTTGTGCTTAGCAGCGCAAACTTATCGACAAACTAACGGCGATTATTTTGCGGGTCCGTTGAGTGCAGCAGGTACGGTTTCGAGCGCGGATTGTACTAATTACGACCGTATTTGGTCGGTGACGAGTGCCGATATTAACGCCGTTATTAGCGATTATAACGATAACGGCGTAATCAATAACGCTATTCCTACCAATATATTGGGTTATCCTTGTCGCAATAACGCCAATTTTCAAGCCTTATTTGGTTTTTCGTTGCCTGCAAATACCAATTTTGCACCGTTCAAAGATAGAAATAATAATGGCAACTACGAGCCGAACCTCGGCGATTACCCTATCATTCCGAATACGGCAGGGCAGACCGTACCCGCGCAAATGGCGTTTTGTGTGTTTAATGACCAAGGCAACGGGCAATTTCACAATCAATCCCGCGGCGGCAAAGCACTAAAAGCGGAGATACAGGCTACTTTTTATACCTTAAACTCTACTGTGCCGTTTGTACAAAGTACGCTTTTTGTGAGTTATAATATTACTAATAAAAGTGGTGATACCCTAACGGATACCTACGCTACTATATGGACAGATGCAGATTTAGGTTGTTATAATGATGATTATTTGGGTACTTCGCCTCCAAATAATACGATTTATGCTTATAATGCAACTAATACAGACTATTTCCCATGTCCTACTTCTGACGGTAGTGTGTTATTAGGTTTTGGTTCACATACGCCTACCCAAGCAGTTACCTTTTTGAATAAAAGTATGGATAAAAGTTTATACTGTCTTTCTAACTTTTTTGAGCAGCCACTAAATATGAATATCAATATTCCGCTAAGATACAGACAAACGATGACGGGAGAACTTTATTGGGCACCAACAAGCCATATATATACTGACGCGCCAAGCGTTCCGAATGGTTGGTCGATGCTAACAGAACAGGCTACTTATCGCGATTATCAATTATACGGTAGTACCAATAAAGGCGCGTGGCTGCCGAACGAGTCGTTTACGCTCGATGTGATGTACAGCTACCACACCTCTACTACGCCGCTCGCGACGGCTTCGGTAGATACGATGTTGATAGAAGTACCTGCGCTGCAAGGCTACTACAATAGCGGTTTTACGGTACTTCCGAATGTAGTACACCCCGTAACGGCTACGCAAACGCAAGCCGCGCTATATGGAACGCGGGTGTTCCCGAACCCCGCTACCGACCAACTCTACATAGATTTAGGCGCGCAAACCCGCGCTACCGCGCTACTCACCGACGCAGCAGGTCGGCTTATCCGCACCGAAACGCTCACCGCCGCGCAAACCAAAATAGACATCGCCACGCTGCCGCAAGGCTTGTATTTGCTCACTTTGCAGATAGACGGCGCGCAGGTGACGCATAAAATGGTGAAGTAGGGTAGGGTGTAAAAATAGGTAAGGTTCAGATATTGTAACAAACAAAAAAACGCATCAATACACCGCCCAAAAAGGGAATGTATTGATGCGTAAAAATTGGTATTTTTATTTTATTCTTTTACGAATTTGCTGTACGCGCTCGGTTTGCCTGCAAGGCTCAACTGAACAAAATACATTCCTTTTGGCAACCCAGCAACATCAACCGTGATTTTATTTGCTGCGTTTACCACGCTGATATTTTGCGCTAAAAATTGGCGACCCTGAACGTCAGTCACTACCACCGTTCCGCTTTCGTTGCCTTTTCCGTTGAACGAAATATTGAAAACGTCGCTTACAGGATTAGGGTATAAGCCCAAATTATCGAGCGGCAAACTGTTGTTCGAAACCGCCGTAGTGATGGTCGCGCAATAAAATCCGCGCTCCACTTGTCCGCGAATTTCCCCGTTCGGATTAGCCGTAGTATGCAAATTAACATACACGCTGTCTCTACGAAACGACAAGGAACTAGCCAACGTAAACGGACTTGCATCGGTGCTTTTCCAGTAGCCGAACGCGCCATTATTGATAAATTGCGGGGTCATATCATAAATCACCGCGCCGTTTTGTCCGTGCGCGCCTTTATGAAAATGTATGCCGCCTGCGGTCAAGCCGTCGACTACCGTCATAAAATGTAGGTCGGTTTGGTTGCGGTCGACCGTTGCTATCAATGTGCCGACAGCCGCCGAAACCACCGCAGGCACTTCCTCCGAACCCTCGATGATAGCAGAATAACCCTCGCGTAGCAAGCGGAATATTTGTCCGCGAATTTCTCCGTTCGGGTTGGCGGTATTGTGTATATTAATGTACAAATTGCCTTTGAGCATATTGCTCAATAAAGGAGCGATTGCCGCGCCCGTTATCATACCCGTAATGCGATTGCCCACGATACCCGCCGTCAAATCATACACCACACCACCAGACGCGCCCACAATTCCGTTGTGGAAATGCGCACCTGTCGCCTGCGACGACAAGCCGTTCAGAACAATATCGTAAGTGAGCGTATCAAACGTAGTGTTCAATTTTATATTTGCTAATCCTATCGCATTGGTCGTGACAGCCGGCACTTCTTGCGCGCCATTTATCAAGGCATCAAAAGCGATTTTGTCATCTTTGAGCAGTTGCCCGCGTATTTCTCCGTTCGGATTAGCTGCGGTATGCAGATTGATATAAATATTTCCTGCGTTCAGAGCCGTCAAAATAGCCATCGGGTCGATGCTCGCTATCACCGTGTTGCCCACGATATTAGCCGTTAAATCAACGACAACCGCACCGCTCGCGCCAGCCGCACCGATATGTAAGTGCGCGCCTGTTATCGCACCGCTCAACCCGTTCGCCACCACGCGCACCAATAATTTGCCGTTGTGTTTGGAGAGCGCAAACGTACCCATACCTACCGCATTAGTAGCGACGGCAGGCGTTTGTTGCGCACCAGTCAAATTAGAAACAAACTGCACGTCGCTTTCAGGAATTATCTGTCCGCGAATCTCTCCGTTCGGGTTAGCCGCCGTATGTACGTTGAGGTACATTTTTCCTTTCAGGTAATTAGAAAGCAGCGCGGGTGTCAAGTTGCTGCCCGTTATAGAAACGGTGAGGCTGTTGCCCGACAAAAAACCCGTCAAATCAAAAATAACAGGACCTAACGACCCTGCCGCGCCCGAGTGAATATGTACGCCCGTTATCGCACCGCTCAAACCCGTCACCGTCATGTTTACACACATGGTATCGCGGGTAGAATTGAGCGAAAACGCCGCAACGCCCACCGCATTAGTAGTGACGGCAGGTACTTCTTGCCCACCATTGAGGCGAGCGGTCAGCAAAATTTGGTCGCGAAAATGCGCCGCATTAGCTTGTAAGCTAAACGCTAATCCGACGATTAGCAAAATTGATTTTGTAAAATTTGGCATAGTTTTTCAAATTTAATTTTGAATGATATATTGGTTTATGTTCGGTATCGTTCCGACTCCAAATGTATCTACGAGTTGAAAGTGTCTTTGGTTTGGAAAAGGTGTTTTTTTAGATAGGAATGGATATTTAGATGTGCCAAAGAAAATTGGAACTAAATACTGAAAAATTATAATTATGAAAAAATTTATTGTAGATTTGCAATGCAAAATTACAGAGATGCAACAATTAAATTAATCATCAAAAAAGCCGATACCGATAATTGAAGGAGTATATATCGATATTGGTAGCAAGCCCAGTAAATAAACGTAGTAGGTTAAACATGAATGAGTTATAAATCGTAAAGAATACACAAAATCCAAAAAAGGGAATGATTTGTAAACAAAATTTTTAAAAATAAATCAAAAACTGTAATTTAACATATTTTATATTATGATAGAAGTAAACGAGTTAAAAAACAAGGTTGCTGTCATCGATACCCTTGTTTGTGAAAAAATTACCTCTCAACAAGAAGATTTATACCCGATTAGAGACGGTATTATTGATGTAGAAAAATATTTATCTGCAAAGTATCGAGTTATGTGGATTCTTAAGGAGCCATATGAGGTTGATGAAGACGGAAATCCTAACGGAGGAGGATGGGATTTTAAAGAAGTAATAAATTCCAAAGAGACTATTGGTAGTTTTGGAAAAGCAAGAAGAACATTTCAAAATATTACCTACACAGTTTGGAGTATTTTAAATGGTTTCTGCCAATATAAGGACATACCTTCATTAGATGAAAATCCCGAAATGCTAAATGCTTTAAAAAGCATTGCTTTTATCAATGTCAAAAAACTTCCGGGTACTTCAACAAGTGTTGACTATATAATTGGTTATGCGTACAATGACTGTAAAGATATCCTTTTGAAGCAAATATCGGACTATAATCCTCAAATTATAATAGGAGGCTCTACTTTACACCATTTTTTCAATGATTTAGAGATATTAAAGGAAAAAATGATAACTCATGGAAGTTCTGATTACGTGTTTAAAGAAAACCGACTTTTTATAGATGCTTTTCACCCTGCTCAAAGAACGGGTATCACAGGAGTGTCTGATGAACAGTATTGTAATCATATTATTGAAATCGCCAAAGAATGGGCATCAAATTAACAAAATAAAAAAACGGAATTATCGGCTATTTGGCTAAGTCAATAAAAACGCCATTAGGCGTGATATATCGGTAAATAATTGTTCAATATATCCTATTACAATGATTTTTTTACCAATATATCGCCCTTACAGAGCTTGTAAATTAAAGGTTAGCTAAATAGCTGATAATTCCGTAAAAAAATGCCACTAATATACGGCTTGCAGCACATCGCAAGCCCGTCGTTCTACGAAACAAAACCAAAAAGCGCAACAACACTTCGCCGTGTTGTTGCGCTTTTTTTTGCTATAAAATGACCGCAAATAAGAAAAAAGCCATATCTTTGTATGCTAAAACAAAAACATATATAAATATGAACTTTGCAGACGTAAAAAACGATGTTGCTTTCCGCAAAATATTCGGAAACGCTAAAAAATCTATCACCTTAATTTCATT
>JAYWGJ010000416.1:0-3994 GCA_043778315.1 Saprospiraceae bacterium
AAAAAAATAAACTCCTGCTCCTTAATAGAAGCAAGAGTCCCTAACCCAAACAAATAAACACAAAAAACTACTTTACCGTAGCACCTTTGATAATGCAAATATAAGACGGCTTTAAATTATGACCAAATTTTTATTACACTACATATTCAATTTTGTGACATTGTTTATATATCATTTATTACAGACAAAAACTTAATTATCTATCTATTTACAGTATTTACAATAAATAAATTAAATTAAAATTGAATTTTTGCGACATTTTTTTTCTCATAAAAATACTTAAATCAGATGAAAAAAGTGAAATTATTTTTATTTTAATAGCGTTTTTCACGCCATTGCAGCGTGTAGCACGCCATCATACTTAGTTGTCCAATCGCGTACCTCGCCAAAATCAACGGCATCGATTGTGATATTTCCGCTCGTCACTTCGCCCAAATACCGAAACGGAATATCAGCGTCCCAAAGGTTCGCCTCAAATTCTTCGTAGCTTTCCGCCTTAACAGTAACGATAACGCGGCTTTGCGCCTCGCCAAACCAGTACGCATCGGTTCTAAAATCGGCATCGGTAGTCGTCGTAAAGCCCAAACCGCCCGCCATCGCTTTTTCTATTAGTGTGATAAACAAACCGCCCTCCGAAACATCGTGCGCCGAGAGCAGCCACTCGCGCTCTATCAAATCCATAACCGTCGCTTGTAGTTTATGCTCTTCGTCGAGGTCAAAATGTGGCGCGGGCGAGTATTTCAGACCCAAAATATTACGCAAATATTCGCTACTACTAATGTCATTTTGGGCTGCACCCAAAACATAAATTACGTCACCTAATTCCTTGAAATTCAGCGTAGTATGTGTTTCTACATTGTCCATCATACCGAGCATACCGATAGTCGGCGTAGGAAAAACGGGTATCGTTTCGTCGCCTACTCGCGATTGATTATAAAACGAAACGTTGCCACCCGTGACGGGCGTATCAAACTTCGTACACGCCGCGCCCATACCTTTTATGACGTTCACAAACTGCCAATATACCTCCTTATTATACGGATTTCCAAAATTGAGGCAATTAGTGACCGCAACGGGACGCGCGCCGCTACACACCAAATTTCGCGCCGCTTCCGCTACCGCAATCATCGCGCCCTTATACGGGTCGGCGAAAACGTAGGCGGAATTACAATCTGTGGTCATCGCTAAGGCTTTTTCCGTGCCTTTTATACGAATAACTGCCGCGTCGGAAGGCGAATTTGTCGTCATAGTATTCGTGCGAACCATCGAGTCGTACTGTTCATACACCCATTTTTTAGATGCAATATTAGGCAATTGTATCAGCCTTTCGGCTAATAGGCGCAGCTCATTCGTATCTTTTATATCTTTAATTACATCAATATTATAGCTTTCAATTTCCTTAGTATAAGCAGGCGTAGCGTATTCGCGCTCGTAAATCGGCGCGCCGCCGCCCAAAACTAACGGTTCGGCAGGCACGTCGGCGACCAATTCGTCGTCCATAAAAAAGTGCAGTCTGCCCGTGTCGGTCACTTCGCCGATAATCGCACATTCCAAATCCCATTTATCAAAAACGGCTTGCAGCAACGCCTCTTTTCCTTTTTCTACGACTATCAACATACGCTCTTGACTTTCGGACAACAAAACCTCAAACGGTTTCATATTCGCCTGACGCTTAGGGACTTGACTCAAATCTATGCGCATGCCCATGCCGCTTTTCGCCGACATTTCGGAGGTAGAACAAGTAATACCTGCTGCGCCCATATCTTGCATTCCTACAATCGCGCCCGTTTTTATCGCCTCCAAAGTCGCCTCTAATAGCAATTTTTCTTGAAACGGGTCGCCGACCTGCACAGCAGGCAAGTCTTTTGCGGAGTCTTCGGTGAGGTCGCCTGAGGCGAAAGTCGCGCCGTGAATGCCGTCTTTGCCCGTCGCCGAACCGACGATAAACACAGGGTTGCCCGCCACATTTCCCGCCGTAGCGGAAACCGTTTCGCCTACTTTAACAATGCCGACGGACATCGCATTTACCAAAATATTTTGGTTGTAACAATCATCAAAATAAACCTCGCCGCCCACCGTCGGCACACCAAAACAGTTGCCATACGAACCAATACCCTCGACCACACCTTTAAGTAAGTGGTGCGTTCGCGCCAATTCCAAATTGCCAAAACGCAGCGAATTGAGCGCAGCTATCGGTCGCGCACCCATCGTAAATATGTCGCGGTGAATGCCGCCTACGCCCGTCGCCGCGCCTTGATGCGGCTCTAATGCGGATGGGTGATTGTGGCTCTCGATTTTGAATGCGCACGCCAAACCGCCGCCAATATCGACCAAGCCTGCGTTTTCATCGCCTGCTTCTACGAGCAAACGCGCACCTTTGCGCGGCAGCGTTTTGAGCCAAGTAATCGAGTTTTTGTAGCTACAATGTTCGCTCCACATCACCGAAAATATACTGAGTTCGGTGAAGTTTGGGGTACGACCCAAAATGATTTTTATTTTGTCAAATTCGTCGGGCAGTAAACCCATTTGTTGAGCCTGGTCGAGCGTTGCGAGCATACTTTTTGTAATTATGAATTATGAACTCGGCGTAGCCAATTATGAAATCGTAGATTCGGCGTAGCCAATTATGAATTATGAATTCGGCGTAGGCATTTGTGTGCTATTATTGTAATAATTCTAATATAAGATAATCAATTTCCATTGAATAACCACACTACAAAGGTACAATTTATATCAATAAGATTAGTTTGATAGTTAAAAATAAATATTTTTTCTTATCTTTGTATTCAATACCGATTTTACAAAAAATTACCTTTTTTCTCTTATAAACAAGCAATTTGTGCCAAAAGTAGCTATTTTTATACCTTGTTTTATGGATCAGTTGTATCCACAAACTGCCGTTAATATGGTAAAAGTGCTGCGCAAAGTGGGCTGCGAAGTGGTGTACAACACCAATCAGACTTGCTGCGGACAGCCCGCGCACAACGCGGGTTTTGCGGAGCAAAGCAAACCCGTTTGCGAAAAATTCATACAAGATTTCCAAACTGATGCCGATTATATCGTCGCGCCGTCTGCGTCGTGCGTCGCTTTTATTACTCAGTCATACCCAAAAATATTCGCGCAAAACGGCTACGATAAGCACATTCTGGCGATTACGAATAAATTATACGAGTTTACGGAGTTTTTGGTCGATGTACTCGGCGTAGAGCAAGTAGGCGCGAGTTTTGAACACACGGTTACGTTTCACGACGGCTGCGCTGCCATCAATACGCTCGGTATTCGCGATGCGCCGCGTCGCTTGCTCGCGAATGTACACGGATTACAGTTGATAGAGGCGAGCGACGCGGACGTTTGCTGCGGTTTCGGCGGCACGTTTGCCATAAAAGCAGAGCCGATAGCGACCGCTATGGCGCAGCGCAAACTCGCCAATGCGTGGATTACCGACGCGGAATTCGTCGTTTCTACCGAAGCCTCGTGCCTCTTACATTTACAAGGCATTGCACATAAAAACGACCAACCTTTGCACTTTTTGCATATCGCGGACGTGTTAGCGTGTGAGTAATTTTTTAAATTTTTACTTGTTGTAACAATAAAAAAACTGCCCTTCTGTCATGCAAAAGGGCAGCTTTTTTATTAAAATAATGAAGATTTACAACTCCGAAGATTTCCGTTTTTTCTCCTTATCTTTCCCCTCTTCGTCTTTCAGTATTTCGCCGAGTTTTTTCAGGAAACCTGCTTCTTTTTTAGGTTTTATCAATACATAACGGATAGAAATACCAACGTCGTGGCGAATTTGGTTTTCGTCAGTCGGGCGCGTAAAACTCACCGACGGCTTGTAATCTAAGGCAAGATTGATGCGCCCGATAGTAAGTTCTGTACCAATCATGCCCGACGCGCCGTAAAACGGCTGTCCGATAGTGCGCGTCGCATCTATATTTTTATTGTAGCTGCCATAATGTCCGCCAATACCAAAATAATAGTTCCAAAAACGTCC
>JAYWGJ010000417.1:0-12546 GCA_043778315.1 Saprospiraceae bacterium
CTCCACGATATTCTGCCCTGCTCGACGAGTTTTGCGGCTATCATTGCGGTTAGTATTTCGGTAGCTGCGCCAATTTCGAACCTGTCGGAGCGCGTCAGGCGGCTGCCCGTTTCCGCGTTGCGCATACCCGCAACGTCCAGATGCACGATTTCGGTACTCGTAAAAACGACCGCACCGATGCCAGGAACGCTATCGTCTGCTATAGTATTTTGTAGTATTTCGCGCAAGCGCGTAGGCGTAAGCGTTACGCTGCCTGCGGCAGGACGCAGCTGTTGTGTTATTTTAGTATTTGTGCAGCTTTGCGCGAAAGCGATTACAACGATTAAAACAAACAAAAAAAGGGGTGATTTTCGCACTGTACAGGGGATTTTAATTATGGGACTACGGTTTCACTTTTGAAATTGAAGACAAAGATACCTTTTTTTTTAAATAGTGATTAGTGATTAACGATTAGTGCTTAAATGTGGACAAAAAAATCCTCGCGCTGCTGCTGCAACACGAGGATTTTATACTTTTAGCTTAAAAAAGCAATTCCTTATTTAATATCCACTACTTCGATATCGAACATCAAAACCGAATTGGCTGGAATGACCGACACGCCGCGCGAGCCGTAAGCCAAGCTCGAGGGAATGATGAGTTTGCCTTTGCCACCCACGTTGAACAGTTGAATGCCCTCGTCCCAGCCTTTAATCACGCGACCTTGTCCGAGCGGAAACTCAAACGGTTGTCCTCGGTCTATCGACGAGTCGAACTTTGTGCCGTCTAATAAAAAGCCACTGTAATGTACTTTGACGTTTTTGTTTGCTTCGGCGCGTGCGCCGTCGCCTTGTTTCTCTATCACATAGCCCAAACCCGATGCCGTTCTTTGCATTTTGAGGTTGTTTCGGGTCGCGTACTCGACGATTAATTTTTCGTCGATGTCGCGTTGCGCCGCGCCTTTTTTGGCAGCTTCGCCTTGTATGTACGCTTGCAAAGCGGTTTCGGTTGGGAACACATTGAGTACTTCTATATCAAAAATCAAAGGCGTATTTGGTGGAATATCGCCGCCTGCGCCCTGTGCGCCGTACGCTACTGCCGACGGCAAATACAATCTGCCTTTGCTACCTACGCTGAACAAAGGAATGCCTTTGTCCCAGCCGCGTATCACTTGACCTTTACCGACAGGGAAATAAAACGGCTCGTTGCGGTCGACCGACGAGTCAAATTTTTTGCCGCTCAGGAGCGTGCCTGTGTAGTGAACCACCACAAATTCGCCGTCTTTCGCGAGCGCGCCGCCGCCTTCTCTGTCAATGTTATAATAAAAACCGTCGGGGCTGGTTTTCACGTTTTGCACTTTGTTGGTGAGGAGGTACTCCTCAATCGCTTTGTCGTAACCTGGCATAGCTGCTGTGATAGTTTTAATGGGTGTACTGATGGTTTTGGTGGTTTCGGTGGCTGCTGCGGTTTTCACTTTGCCTCCTTTTTTTTGTGCCGATACGCCTATCGCGGCACTGCATAGTACGGCTGTCGCCAATACCGTAGTTAATAATTGGTTCATTTTTATTGTTTAAATAATGATAATGGAAATATTGGATAGATTAATATTATTGCGTCAAGCGAATGTCGCTTTTTGCACTGCAAATGTAAACATATATATTATATTTTACCTAATAATTAGTAATTCGTTAGCAAAAATTGACGAAAGTACGCCGAAACGCTGTTTCAGTGAGCGTACAGCGTGTAACGACGGAACAGCGTTCCGTCGCACGTTGGTTTGTAACGACGGAACAGCGTTCCGTCGCACGCAGCGTTCCGTCGCACTTTTAACGAATATTTAATCCTATAATGTAACTTATGCTTTAACAAATTATTTTAATTTGATTATTTTTGCAGCGCAATATCATATTGCCAAACAAAACTTATTTTTTTAACCAATTTATAATTACAATGAAACAAATCTTTTTAAGCGTGTTTTCAGCTTTCGCGCTACTGCCCGCAGTCGCTAACGCGCAAACCGCTACACCTAACGGCTACCAATTTAGCGTCGACCTCACTAAGGCGACTGACGACAAGTTGCTCGTTGAGCTAAAAGCTCCCGTCATCAAACAGTCCAAAATCAGCTATTTTATTCCCAAAATAGTACCTGGAACGTATGCGATTTACAATTTCGGGAAGTTCATCGACGACTTCAAAGCCCTCGACAAAAACGGTAAAACGCTGAAAGTGGAACACCCCGACGCGAACACTTGGACGATAAAAGGCGCGAAAAAATTAGACAAAATCACTTACGCCGTAAACGACTCGTGGGACGCGGACGCGGAAACGATGAAGCCGCTCCCGTTCGAACCCGCAGGCACGAACGTAGAAGCGGGCAAGAATTTTGTGATAAACACACACGGCTTTTTTGGCTATTTTGATGGTATGACGAAGTTACCTTACGAGGTGACTTTTACCAAACCCGCAGGTTTTTTTGGCGCGACCGCGCTACAAAATAAAGAAAGCAAACCGACCTCCGACCGCTTCGTGGCAGACAGCTACAACGCGCTCGCCGACGGTCCTATCATGTTTTGCAAACCCGATACGGCGATGGCAGTAGTGGGCGGCGCAAAAATTCTTATTTCGGTCTATTCGCCGAACGGCAAAGTAAAAGCGGCGTTTGTTCGCGAACAAATCGCGCCTATTTTGGAAGCGCAACGCAAGTATTTGGGCGGCACGCTACCCATCGACCGCTACGCATTCATCATTTACCTCACCGACGGCTACTCGGCGACGGGCAGCTACGGCGCGCTCGAGCATTCGTACTCGTCGTTCTACGTCTTGCCCGAAAGCGAACCCGAGCAAATAGCGCAAACCATACGCGACGTAGCGGCGCACGAGTTTTTCCACATCATCACGCCGCTCAGTATTCACGCTTATCAAATAGCGGATTTTGATTTTATCAATCCAAAAATGTCCAAACACCTTTGGCTCTACGAAGGCACAACCGAGTACAAAGCGAGTCACGTTCAGGTGCGCTACGGCATGATTTCGACCGAAAAATACGCAGAAACACTCGGCGACAAAATACGCGAGTCGCTGACAACCAAAACAAAAGAAGGCAAATTGAAGTACGACGACGCGCTGCCGTTTACGGAAATGAGCGCGAACGTACTCGATAAATACAAGGAGCAATACAATAATGTGTATGCAAAAGGTACGCTTATCGGCGCGTGTTTGGATATTTTATTGAATAAAAACTCGAAAGGCACTTACGACCTCAATAAATTGATGGCGGATTTGGCAAAGGAATACGGCAAAGACAAGGCGTTTAAAGACGACGAATTGTTTGATAAAATAATCACGCTATCCAAAATGCCCGAGTTGCGCGGCTTTTTTGATAAGTATGTGGCGGGCAAAGAGCCGTTGCCGTTGAAGCAGCTTTTTGGCGAAGCAGGCTTAGATTATTATGCCAAAAAGAAAGTGAAAGACCTGACGGCAGGCGGCTTAGATAAGTCAATCGGTTTAGACCAAAAAACAATGGGTTTCTTTATCAAAGACGCAAGCGGCTTGGACGCAGCAGGCAAGGCGTGGGGTTTGAAAGAAGGCGACGTACTCAAAAAATGGGACGGCAGAGACCTCAATATGGAAACGATTAACGAAGTACTTGGCGGCTTTTTTAATGGCGCGAAGGCGGATAAACCGTTCACTATCAGCGTAGAACGCGACGGCAAACCCGTAGAATTAGCAACCAAAGTGGTATTGGTAGAGGTAGAAAAAGAACACATTTTGGAGTGGGCAGAAAAACCAGCTGCGGCGCAGCAACAGCTACGCGACTGGTGGCTCAAAATACAAAAATAAATCGCTTAAAAAGTAAAAAGAGCCTCGACTGCAAATCCAGGCGAGGCTTTTTTTATTATAAACTAAAACCGTTTTTTTAGGTCGTTCGTCACAAAATACGGTCGTTCGTCACAAAAATTTGTTTTGTATTTATTTTGTAAATACCTTTGTATTGTAATTCAAATATGTAGTTTTTAATCTTCAAACCTTCATTTTATCATGCGTTATCTATTATTTACTGCCGCGCTTATCGCGCTAAATGCGGTTTCCGCTAATGCACAACTGTTGCTCTCCGAGCCTGTTATATTGCCTACCGAGGGCTACATCATCACGAGTGCAGGCGATACGCTGCGCGGCAAAGTGAATGTGGTGTCTTCGGCGATGGACGTTGTTATCCAAATTGGATTTAAAGACGACAAAACAGGGCAAAAAAGTAAGTTTAAAGCAGCCGACATCAAAGGATTTGCCCAAAAACGGAACAAGTTTTTGGCAGGACTCATCAAAGATGGACTTTTAGACAAAAATTTCATTCATTACGAAGCGCGCAAGCACCCTAAAAAAGACAAAATCGTGTTTATGGAACGCTTGATGAACGACCCGAAAACGCGCGTTTATGCCTATCCAGGTGAAATCACGACGAGTTCGGGTATCAGTACAGGTATCGGCACTTTTTCTACGCCCGACTTGGATTCGTACAGCTATTTAGTGGCGAAAAACGGCAGCACCGAAGATGTCATGGTGGAGTCGCGGAACTTTAAAAAGAGCTTTCCGCCGCTCGTAGCGGATTGCCCTGCGTTTAACGACGAACTGGCGAAAGACGCAAAACGGAATAAATTTCTTAATTTGGGTATGCTGCTCAAAGAATATAATGTAGCTTGTAAATAGGTTTAGAAATATTGGTAATAAAATAAAAAGAGCCTCGACTGCATTTGCGGTCGAGGCTTTTTGTTTGTATTGAAATAACGTACAGTGAAGCTAAATATTGAACGTTTACGAACCCTCGAAGGGTTCGCAAACGAAGCTATCCAATCCAGATACTAAAAAAAATTAGTTAAACGATACCACTTTCAGCTCTTGTATGATGCCGTCTTCTGCCTTTTGCTCGAACGGTTTTTGGTAATTGGGACAGCAAACGCTGCCGTCGGCACAGGTGCATTGCGTAGCCAAAATCATGGTTTTGCGGTACACCAAACCGACGCGGCGCGCATACTGCTCTACCACATAACGGTATTTCACGTTGTCGCCGCGCTGGTCGGCGTGAACGACGGTGAGCGTAGAATCGAAGGTGCGCCCGTTGATGGTAGCAGGTACATCTACTTGCTTATAGCTCGATTTCCAATTGGTGAAAACGTCGGAAATAGTGCAGCTATGCGCACCGTTTTGGCTCACAAACTGCATCGTATCGGCTTCGTTGAGGTACTGCGTACCTTTGAAACTGCCGTTTTTTTGTATCGGAAACGCCAACTTCACAAAGCGGCGGTTGTCCTCTACGCGCTCCGCCTGCGAGTCGGTGCCTGTGGCGTACCACGCATTCACGAACGTCCATGCGACGGTCGCGTCAGGGCGCGTGAAGCGGTGTATTTTGAACGATTGTCGACCCGCAGCGTCGCGCAGCGTATCCACAATCTCCTCTTTCAGTTGGTAAACCGCCGAGTCTTTATAGACAATGTGTTGGTCTTTATTGACGGTGAAAAAGCGTTTTTGTGTGACATCATAAATCACAAATTTTCCTTTTTGCAACGGAAAATAATTGTAGCCTTTATTGACTTCAATATTTTCTAACTCGATGCCGCGACAACTCCAAATCAACCCGATAAAGGTTGCGATAGCGACGAATAAAGCGATTTTTTTCATGTTTTTTTATTGAATATGGGTTTTAAATTTTTAAACGCAAAGAAGAGTTTTTAGACGCGAAGAAGGTTTTTATCGCGTATAGGTTTTTTAGACGCAAAAAAATTTTTTTTTAAACGCGGAGAAGCAGAGAAACAAAGAGGAGATTTTTGAATTTTTAGATGCAAAGAAGATTTTTTAAACGCAAAGAAGTTTTTTAGACGCAAGGAAGTTTTTTTAAACGCGGAGAAGCAGAGGGACAAAGAGACAGAGTGAGCAGGTAGGTTTTTTAGACGCAAAGAAGCGAAATCATAATTACAACATTCCGCCTTGAATGATGCCGCCGCCGACTACGTCGTCACCGTCGTAAAACACGGCAGATTGCCCAGGCGCAACGCCTTTTACGTTCGACATAAAATCGACTTGCAAGATGTCGTCGTTGAAATACGATAGCTGCGCCAAAGTTCCACTATCATGATAACGTATTTTGGTGGTCAATTCGATGCCTGTCGGAAAAATTTGACTTTTCTGCGCATTGATTTTGCCAACGGTCATGCTGTTTTTGACGAGTTCCTCCTCGCGCCCAAGCACAACGGTATTGGTTTCGGGACGAATATCGGTGACGTACATCGGTTCGCCGAAAGCGATATTTAAGCCCTTGCGCTGCCCGATTGTGTAAAACGGATAGCCTTGGTGCTTGCCCAAAACTTTGCCCGCTTTGTCCACATAATTGCCGCCACCCACTTTTTTATCCAAATCTTCTACTTGTCGACGCAAAAAAGCACGGTAATCGTTGTCTGGGACAAAACAAATTTCGTAACTTTCTCCTTTTTTCGACATTTCGGAGTAACCGAAGTCGAACGCCAGTTGCCGCACCTCTGGTTTTTTGAGGTCGGAGAGCGGAAATTGTGTGCGCGCCAAACACGCCTGACTCAATCCCCAAAGCACATACGATTGGTCTTTGAGCGCGTCCGCCGAGCGGCTAATAAAGTGCCGGTCGTTTTCGGTTTTTATCTTCGCGTAATGCCCCGTGATGATGTGTTCGCAGTCGAGCGCGTCGGCACGGCGCAGCAGCGCGTCCCATTTTATATGTGTGTTGCACAATACGCACGGGTTCGGGGTGCGCCCCGCCATGTACTCGTCCACGAAGTTATCAATCACATAATTGCCAAATTCTTCGCGAATATCGACAATAAAATGATGAAAACCTGCCTGTACCGCTACGCTGCGCGCATCGTTGATGCTGTCGAGACTGCAACAACCCGTTTCTTTTTTGCTACCGCCAACGTTCGCGTAGTCCCACGTTTTCATGGTAATACCAATCACTTCGTAGCCCTGCTCGTGCATCATCAAAGCGGCGACGGTGCTGTCAATACCGCCGCTCATCGCCACCAAAACCTTTCCTTTTTTGCTCATTTTTATAATATAGATCTTATGGCGCAAAGATACGGTTTTTTTGAGTTTTGCAACTGCAATAAATTAATTACGTTTTTTTACAGGCAAACGCCGTTGTCTTCCTCGCGAAGGCAACGGCGTTTTTGTAATGAAAAAAATTCTTGAAACTGTATTTTACGGCTGAATATTATACGTCAGCAACTCCCATTTTTTGACTGTTTTGAAGCCAAAATCTATGCTATTCATTTGTTTTTTGACGATACCGATGCGTTTATCTATCCACATATTGCTTTCTCCGCGCGAATTAACGGCATCGCTATAATGATTGAGGTGATATAAATTGTCATAACTCACATTATTAACAGTCATCGTTTCGATGCCGAGCGCGTTACTATCTCCGCCGTCGCAAGACGACCAAGTGCTGCCCGTCACAAACGGATTTATGATTTTTTGGTCGTAGCAAGGCAATCTATAGTTAAAAAACAATACTGTATCTTGGATAGTCGCCACAAATAAAGTATCCGATTTTGTTTTATATTGATGCAGCCACATTTGCGCACTGATATTTTTTGGCTGCAATAAGGTGTTACCGATGACGGTCACCTTGACGGTATCGATGGTTTTTTGTACCTTATCCAAACTATCCGTAAACTTGTACGTCCAAGTATCGCCTATTTTGGCATTGATTAAATTCGGCGGATTAGGCACGGGAGCTGGCGTGCAATCGTCTTTCTGTTTGCAGGCATAACTGCCCAAAAAGACAAGTAGCAATAAAGTGAGTTTTTGCATGGAAAGTAAGGTTTAGATTTTGACAAGTTTACCAATTTTTATAGCATGGTCGGTAGTGTATCTATAAATGTAAGTTCCTGCTGGTAATAGTCCAATATTTATGCTAATTTGATATTCACCAGAGTCTAAATTTGTCAATTTTTCGACTGTTCGTATTAAATAGCCATTAATATTGAACAATTCAATTTTTATATCTGAATTGTGAGCAAGACTATACTTGAGTGTTACATCTGCATCAGTAGGATTGGGAAAGCAGTTAATTTTAGTTTCAAATAGTGCCTCTTCTTGTACCCTATCACCTTCTTTGAAGGTTCTACTTGGACTATTGGGTGCAAATAGAGGTAGGCAACTATCAAAATTCTTACTAAATAAATTAGTTGCAAAAACCGTACCGTATTCTGCTTCAAAACCTGGTAGTAATTCAACAGATGTTTTAGCTCGGGTAGTCAATCTGGTATTATTCTTTGAACTAAATGTTGAGTAAACTGGTATTTTTATATTACCATTGGACTGGTATAGTACAGACGTAGCAGTATTAGAATAATTTTCTTTACCCTTAATACTTATATTTTGCCAACTTGATATTTTAACAGGTCTATCAAAATTTAAGGTTGATAGATATATTTGCCAGTTATCCGCAGTCCCATTACCATCAATATCTCTGTTATCAGCCCAGACTGCATAAGCTTTACCCGCGTAACTTGCTATTGAAATATAATCACCAGCATATCCAGAACCAAAACCTGGTATAGTTGCCGGCACATGACTTTTATCACTTACTTTAATATTTTGGAATGTTCCTCCACCATCTATAGAATACGCAACATATGTATTTGTTGTATAGCCCACCGTAGCGTCCATACAGTAATATACAACTGTAACAATACCAGTAGTCTCATCTACGCTAATTGCTGGAAACCAACTTTGTTGTCCCGACACGAGACTAATCCTTTGTGCAGGAGACCATGATATTCCTTGGTTATCTGAATATCTTAATCTAATAACGGATTTTAATGAAGATGTTGATTCGAATTCTGGATAAGCGACATATATTCGTCCCCCATATGTTCCACATCCCACGTCCACACCAAGAGTAGGGAAATCTGCTACTCTTGTGTTATTGAACTCTTGTATTCCTACTGAAGAGGTTCTAATACCCCTGTAAAGAAATCCTGGTCGGTCAGTGAATGATACGCCCCCATTTGTAGATACAGCAAAGCCCAAGCTTTTAGCAGGTAAATTATTCGTTATAGAATAATCTGCCCATGCTACATAAACCTCTCCATTTCTACCAACCTGAATAGCATTATTTCCTAAAAAACCAATATTATTTTTTAGTACAATGGGATTACTGAATGTTTGACCGCCATCTATAGAGCGATTAAACATTACCTGTGGTGTTACACTACTAGAGCGATACCACCCCGCATAAAAATTATTTTTATATGGACTTTCAGGATTTTCATCACATAAAACCATTGGTTTATCAAAACCAAGGACTGGCATGGGAACTCCTACTACTTGTGGAAGCCATGTTGCACCATAGTTAGTGGTTTTTTGAACTAAATAATTATTTGCAGGTGGTCGTGAGCCACCCGTGGGCTTTAACGAAGTAGGTCCCATGCTAACTATATATCCATTCCCATTCTGGTCAAACGCCGTTGCAGGGTCGCCTCGATTTGGAGCATCGTTAGGCAAGCCCTCAGAGCCAGACCAAGTTGTCCCGCCATCATTACTCAATGCGTAACCTTGAATACCATTTTTTATTCCTAAATCAAATTCTGTATGAAAACTTGCAAGCAGCAAACTTGGTTTGTTTTTACAGATACTTAAATGTACCTCTGATTGTTGGCGAGGTGTAGGTAATATTTGTACATCATAACTATCTGTTACATTAGTAGCAGATTCAGGACTTGATGTAATATTAGGATAATAATGTAATGCGTCAGGGTAACTACTTGGTGGAGTATAGTTTTTGTCATCCTGTACAGCTGTTATTTGTCCAAAAGAATAACAGCTATTAAATAAGAATAATATAGTATAATATTTTTGCATAACTTGATGTGTTTTTAGACGTTATTGTTTTTTTAAGGCATCTATCTGTTTTTGTAAATCAATGATGTACAAGGTTAATTCCTCTATTTTTTCAAGTAGTAAAACATCTGTCTTACCCAAATCATTACCATTTTCTTGCATTTTTTGTGCGCTTGGTATGTTAGGAAGATGTTTGTTCTGACTAATGTAGTCTTGTAACTGATAAATTGATAGTAGCGTGTAGTTCTTATTGAAAACATAATCTGCCCAATCGTTAGTTGTTGCAACAGCTACTTTTATTTTCTCTGTTATAATACCTCGCTCTACATATAGCTTATAGTTAGTTGCTAATGTGGGATAGCCCGTTTTATCTGTTTGGACGTTGCCAATTCTTACTCGTCCGTCACCAAGAATTTCCATTGCTTGTTTATCTAAGAAATCACAAGTAGTGAATTCCTGACCCACCTGTGACGCTGTCCCCCCTGTTCCTTTAAAAGGAACGAACATTATAGAGCCTCCGACTGTACCATAAATAGCGGAACCGCCATTGCTACCTCCGTCACTCGATACCTCCCATTTTCCAGTGCCAGAATTATAGGAAGTATTAAAGCCGATATATGATGTTCCATACAGCGTTCGACTACCACAGTTCAGCAAGTACGCACTACCAACGTTAAATCTATCAATTTGATTGGAAACCTGTCCGACCTGAAATATTGATTTTGCAGGTTGGGCTAATCCAATATTCAGAGAACCTGTACGATATAGCGGTGTCCATGAACTAGATGATAACGGCAGCCAGTCTTGAGCTTTCGTAGGTGTAAAAATAAAAATCAGTAAACTGAGGCTAAATAGAAATTTAAATTTGGTCATTGTTAAAAAATTTAGGTTGTGAAAATATTATTTTGATAAAAAAGGTTGATAAAAAATTTTGGTATAAATCGAATAAAAAAAGGTACGAACCACGCCAAATTAATTGCTCAAGTCAGGGTACCAGCAAGCACCGCACGGAGAAACAAAAAAACAGGCGAAGGGACGTACCTATACGGCACGTACCTTCTAAACCCATTCTTTCTCCGTTTTAAAAATTGCTGGTTTCCGACTCGAGAAATTTAGTTTAGTAGTATGCTACAAATATGTTGAAAAAGAACGTTATCTTTTCTTAATTTTAATCAATTTTTATTTTACTTCATTCAAAGATGCACTGCTATTTTGACATTACCAAATATTTTGTAAAAAATAATACGATTTTTTTATTTTCATTATCAAAAACACACAAAATACCTCCTCTTACTCTACAATAATCTGCTGTCCTTTCGGGTATTTCAGACTATACACCAAGCGGATTTTTTTGGTTTCGCCTGCCGCGAGGCGGACGTTCCAAGTGAGCGTACCGGTATCGGATTGCAGTTTCGCGCCCGTTTGTTCGTCTATTTCTACTATCAATTCTTGGTTTTTGGAAAGCGGCACATTGTCCAAAACCACCACCTCGATAGGTATCGTTTTGTTGTTGCGGAGCGTTGTTTCGTAACCGACGGTTGTTTTGCGGGTATTGCTAAGTAGCTTGCTGCTCGTGATGTCTTTTAGTTTTTCGCGTTTGATGCTCACTTTTTCGTCGCGCCCAAGCGAGAGCAGCAGCGTGTCGTTCGGCGTGTTCGGGTTCAAGTCTGATTGCCCGACATAAGTATCGCCAAAAAACAAATTCGCCTTGCCTGCCGCCAAATTATATTGCGCTACATTAGGTATTTTGGTGAGCAAAAACGCGGCTTGCTCGCGGCTCGGAACGATATTATACTCGTAAACGGCTGGCACTTCGTAGTTTTCTATCTGCACCAAATGCGCTTGCCCGTCGGTCGGAATATCTTGTAAGTCCTTGATTTCCAACTCACTACTTACGCCCGCATCGCCCGCAGGTGGCGGCGGTGGCGGCGCGGTAAACGAAACGCCGCTTCGGTCTTGGTAGCGGTAGGTCATTATAGCATTGTAATCTGTAACGATAGTCGCGTCGTAATTGCTGATGCGCCCTGCTATGCCTACGCCGCTGGAGCCTACTTCAAGACCTGGCGCAGTAAACGGCTCTTTATCCATATAATCCGCTACGCCGTCGCCGTCCACATCTAATACTGCTTTACTTTCATTGCTTTTTAATCTGATATATCGCTTGCGCAAAACGGGCTGCGCGTTGTCCGCACTCGGGTTGCCCGTAGAAACGAACAGGCGTATCGCCTTCCAATCTACGCCCGTGTATTGCACTAGGTTCGCTTTGTAAGTGAGCGCGAGCGGCTTGTCGAACTCGGGTGCTTTCACGTCGTAAATCGGGACCCAATAGGCGGCTTTGGTGAGCATCGCGAAACTAAGGTCTATTTGCGCGGCAGCGTCCGCTTTCACTTGCAACACCAATTCGCCCATCTGCTTAAACGCTTTTTTGTCCAGCTCGTACAGCCGCGCATTTGTGCGCATCAGCACTTCTACCGATTTAGTTTGCGCGACTTGTAGGTCGCGGAGTTTGCCGCGCAACTCGGGTAGTCGCTTCGCGTAATAGTCATCTGCGCGCTGCACTTCGTCGATACTCGCGCCTTTCTGACTGCCGCCCGTGTTGCCTTGAACAATCGTTTTTATAGCGAACATTTGGTCTTCGACCGTTTTTATTTGGTCGGTGATTTGGTAGTGCTGTTTCTCCAAAACCTTAACGGTATCCAATAA
>JAYWGJ010000418.1:0-3969 GCA_043778315.1 Saprospiraceae bacterium
CGCTTACAGTTTAGCCCCGCTAACGGTCAAAAAGTTTTTAGTTTTTAGCTTCCCGCTTATAGTTCTGCCCAACTAACGGTCAAAAGTTCATTGGTTACAGCTTACTGTTTAAAATCTTTTCTATCTCCCCTACCATTTTATCGATATCGCCTGCGCCCAACGTCATCAATACTTCAAAATCATTATACTTGACGTAGTCCAAAACGTCCGATTTTTGCAATAAAAGCGCGTTTTTCTGTTGCATTTTTGCCAAAATAATCTCCGAAACAATGCCCTCCATCGGTAGCTCGCGAGCGGGATAAATAGGGAGCAAGATGCACTGGTCTAAGCCGTCGAGAACTTCTGCGAAACCGTCCTGAAAATCGCGGGTACGCGAAAACAAATGCGGCTGAAAAATGCCCGTAATCCGTCTGTTCGGGTACAACTCCCGCGCCGCGTCTATTGCGGCGCGTAGCTCTTCGGGGTGATGCGCATAATCGTCGATAAAAACCGTTTTTTCGTCGCGCACCACAAACTCAAAGCGGCGGTGAATACCTTTGAAGCTGCCGAGTGCCGCCTTTACCGCCGCGCCCGTCACACCGAGTTGCTGCGCTGCCGCTATCGCTGCGGTCGCGTTTTGCACGTTGTGCCTTCCCGGCAATGTGAAGCGAATATCCGTTATATTTTCTATTGGCGAAGCCACATCAAACGTAAAGAAACCATCTTTTACCGCTATATTATGTGCAAAATAGCCCTCTTTGAATTCTTTTTTGTTGGTATTGATACCAAAACGCGCCTTCGAGCCATCTATTGGCATCTCGTCGAAGTATTGCGACAAGCCGTCTTGATAAAAAAAGTGACCGCCCGTCTTTATTTGTTGCGCGAAAGCGAAATAATTGCTACGCATCTCCTCTACCGAACCGTAAATATCCAAATGGTCGGGGTCTAAGGAGTTGATGACCGTAATATCGGGGTTGAGTTGCAAGAACGAACGGTCAAATTCGTCCGCTTCCACTACCGCCCAGTTGCTCTTTCCCTGCACAAAGTTGCTGCCCAAATCATTGCTTATCCCACCCAAAAAAGCGGTACAGTCCACGCCTCCAGTGCGCAAAATATGTGTCAAAATCGTCGTCGTTGTCGTTTTTCCGTGCGTCCCCGCCACCGCCAAACACTGCATTCCTCTGCTTATAATACCCAATACTTCGCTTCTTTTTTTAAACGGAATTGCGCCTGCGCGCAACAAATTCCACTCTTTATGGTCTTTCGGGATAGCGGGCGTGTATATAATGAGGTCTGCGTCGGGCAATATTTGTGCCACGTCGTCGGTGTAATGTATCTGCATACCCTCCGCCGACAAGGCGCGAGTGAGTTCCGTTTCGGTGCGGTCGTAGCCTGCTACTACGCAGCCGCGACCCAAAAAGTAACGCGCCAACGCCGACATTCCAATGCCGCCGATACCCAAAAAGTAGATGCGTTGTAGGTTTTGTAATTCCATTTTATTTTTTTGAAATACTGTGAGCTGTGAACTGTAAGCAAGAAACTTTTTGACCGTTATTGAGGCAAAACTATAAGCTGTAAGCTGTAAACTTTTTGACCGTTATTGAGGTAAACTGTAAGCTAAAGACTTTTTGACCGTTATATTAAACAATAAGCTGTAAACTGTAAACTTTTTGACCGTTATATTAAGCGATAAACTGTAAGCAAGAAACTCTTTACCGTTATTGAGGCAAAATAAGAAGCAATAAGCTGTAAACTTTTTGACCGTTGTATCTTGTTAAAACTGTAAAGCGTAAACTTTTTGACTGTTGTATCAAGGAATAGGTTGTAAGCGATAATCTTTTTAATTATTGCGAAGATTATTTGTGATTTAATATTTATTAATTTTCTTAACGTTCGCACAGACAAGCTTTTAGCTTACAGTTTTACCCTCCTGACGGTCAAAAAGTTTTAAGTTTTCAGCTTATTGCTTACAGTAAAAATGGCGTTCGCGCACACAATTTTTTAGTTTTTAGGTTTTAGTTTTAACTTTCTAACGGTCAAAAAGCTTTTAGCTTACAGCTTATCGTTCTACCTCACTAACGGTCAAAGTTTTTAGCTTCTTGCTTACAGTAAAAATGACCCGTACGCGCATAAGCTTATAGCTTACAGCTTATGGTTTACCGCTTCGTATCACGCCATAAATCACCGCCACTATATCCTGCGCCGCGTTCGGTTTAGCGAGCAATTGTATATTTTCGCTCAATTCAGTTTGTTTATTTTTGTCTTGGATAAGGGCTAAAATCGCGTTCACCAAGTCCGTTTTAGCGGCGGCATCGCGTACCAAAACCGCCGCATTTTTGTTCACTAACGACATTGCGTTTTTGGTTTGATGGTCTTCCGCCACATTCGGCGACGGCACTAACACCACGGGTTTGCCCACCACACAAAGCTCCGAAACACTCGACGCACCTGCCCGCGACACTATTATATCTGCGGCAGCGTAAGCCAAATCCATACGGCTCAAAAACGAATAAATCCTTATATTCGGTGCGGTTATCAACTCTGTTTTAGCTATATCGTCGTAGTAGTTTTTTCCTGTCTGCCATATTATTTGTACATCGTCGGTGTGCGCTGCCCACGTTGCGGCGGCGGCTATCATCGCCTCGTTGAGCGTCCGCGCACCCAAACTGCCGCCCAAAACTAAGACCGTTTTTTTGAACGGGTCTAAGTTGAAAAACGAATATGCCTCGGTTTGTCGCACCGTATTCATCACTATATCCTGCCGAACAGGGTTGCCCGTAAGGTGTATTTTATCTTTATCAAAAAATCGTTCGCACTCTTCATAAGCCGTGCAAATCGCGACTGCCTCTCGCGCCAACAGTTTATTAGTGATGCCTGCGTAGCAATTTTGCTCTTGTATGACCGTCGGTATGTGCAATATTTGCGCCATTTGAAGCACCGCGCCACTTGCATATCCGCCCACACCAATCACTACATCGGGTCTGAACTTCCGCAATATACTCACCGACTCCACCAAACTATGCACCACTTTAAACGGGAACGACAAGTTATCTATCGTCAGCTTGCGCTGCAACCCGCTTATCCACAAGCCCTGTATTTTATAGCCCGCCTGCGGCACTTTTTCCATCTCCATACGCCCGTCGGCACCCACAAAAAGTATTTCGGTGGTCGGGTCGGCGGCTTTTAGCGCGTTCGCTATCGCGATAGCAGGAAATATATGTCCGCCCGTGCCGCCGCCACTAATTATTGCTTTCATATTTTTTAATTGATGATTAATATAATTATTTATAGCTTATAGCCAATCATTTTGACCCGTCCGAACATGGTTTATTGCTTACAGCTTATTGCTTATAGCAAAAAAAGATTATTTTTTCGTCCTCAACGCTTTCGGCAGCATCAACAAAAAGGGCAAAACGTGATTGTAGTCCAAGTTTTCATAGCTGTTGCCCAAATGTATATTAATGTAATACGCTTTTTTTTGCAAAAAATAATGCTTTTCGGAGCCGATGCTCCATGCTTTTTGACCGATACACGATGCTAAAAACCACTTTTCTAATAATCTCGCTGTCCTGCCGTTGCCGTCTGCGAACGGGTGTATTTGCGCCACGCGCAAGTGAATTTGAGCGGCATAGTAAAATATTGCACCGCTATCTAAGGTATTATTTTCGCTTTTGCGCAACAAAAAAAGAGCGTCCGACACTAATTTTTCTACCTCCGCCGCTACTATATTAGCGTTAGCCGCCGAATATATTTTTTTACCTTCGGCATATACGCCTACCTCTTTATCCCTTATTTGCCCTCTGTATGCCGCTTCCTCTAAGATATTTTGCGACAAAAGCGCGTGTATTTCTAATAAATTAACGTAGGAAATAGGATTTTCTGCCGCAAACTGATACGCCGTAGTAAGGTCTTGTATTTCTTTAAACGACTTCCCTTTGGTGTTCATCTCACTTT
Organism: Saprospiraceae bacterium; assembly: GCA_043778315.1. Lineage (GTDB taxonomy): Bacteria > Bacteroidota > Bacteroidia > Chitinophagales > Saprospiraceae > JBEEMU01. The sequence continues at coordinate 3,934 of JAYWGJ010000418.1, forward strand.
CGTGAAACTTCAAATAGCTGTCCAAATCTATTGGAT
>JAYWGJ010000419.1:0-3960 GCA_043778315.1 Saprospiraceae bacterium
AAAATACCATTCATTTTTTCGGGCAGAACCGTGAGGTCGGCGCAGCTACGATGCCGCGCACCGAGTCGTTGCTGATAGAGTTCGTCGAGGTCGGTCGCAAAAGTTTGTATATTGTCGTTACGAAAAAAACGGTCGATAAACTCGCCGCGCCCCGCGCCAAATTCGCAAATATTATAAGGCACAGCAGGGCGCGCCGTCACGCCGAAATGCTTGCGTATCAAGCATTCCACCAAGTTATTGCGGTTCACCGCGAACTTCGACATCACGTCGAGTACGCCGTCGCCCGTATATTCAAAACCAGTCGTTGTTTCAGACATATATATAGTGTATTTTTTTATGGGTATTTATTTCAGTTGTATAAGCAGTGTTTGCGAAACTTCAAAAGTTTCGTAAACGTTAGATTTTTCCATTTCGTCCAACAAAAGTAGCTTTTTTTATTTGTAAAAACAGAAAAATTGAACTGTATTAAACTCAATCAATTATTATTTGTTTAATATTAGTCAAAAGTTAATAAAAAATTTACTTTCGTATAACCACTTGTTTACCACAAATAGTATATCTTTGCTACACATTACGAGTGTATAAATTCATATTAGTATCACTTTTCAAAATTATTAGTATTATGAAATGGAGAAAACTAAGCGGCGAACCTATCACGCAAGACATTAAAGCGGCGGTAGAAGAGGCGATTTTACGCGAGCGCGCCGCAGGGCATCGCTTGAAGGTTTGCGTCGGGACGGACTCGCAAGTCCATACCGACTGCATCGAATTTGCCACAGTCATTCTTTTTTTGAGAGAAAAAAAAGGTGGTTTTATGTTTATTCACAACGAGCGCGTCGTCAATCGAGTCATGTCGCTCCGCGAACGCATGATTACGGAGGTCGGCAAATCGGTAGATGTCGCCTACAATTTGTGCGCTTTATTAGATAAACATCATGTAGAATTGGAGGTACACGCCGACGTGAATACCGACCCGCACTTCAAATCAAATGTAGCGTTCCGCGATGCGATGGGCTATATTATGGGTATGGGATTTGTGTTTAAAGCGAAACCTGATGCTATTGCTGCGTCCTGCTGCGCCGATAAAGTACTGTAAATCAGTTTTTTAACACAAACTAAATCACTTTTTCATACGCTATCGTCCGTTCGCGATGATGCGCGGGCATCGCTACGGGTTTGAACGTCGCCATATCGATACAAACCTGTACCGTCGTGCCGTCGGCGATAAGCTCGCCGCTTTTTGACACTATTATATACTCCATATCGAAACTTTTTGTTCCGATTTTACTCGTGCGGACATACACCGTCGGCTCGTCGCGCAAAAATAGCGGACGGCGGTAATTGATGTGCGCCGCCGCGACCAAAAAACCTTCCGTCGTCCAGTCCCATTCCGAAACCGCACGAGAATAATTGATGCGTGCATCTTCAAAAAAGGTCAAATATTTGGCATTATTGACGTGTCGCAACTCGTCAATATCCGACCAGCGCAACGGCAGCGTCCAAGAGAACGTGAATTTTTCTAATTCGGCTAACATATATGATAATAATGATTTTAAAAAATTATTGTGTTTGATAGGATAGGGGATAATGTCGATAGCTTAGTCGTTTGAGACCGACCTATTAGAATTGTCGGCGGGAACGGAGCGTAAAAAAAGCTGATAAACAGCGCACTGTTCGAAGATACGACCTTTTGGGAGAATCAAGTTTGGGCTGTGTTCGCTTTTTACGCGAAGAGTAGTCTGACAAGTCTAATAAGTCTTGATTTTTGTTTCTTTTTATCAAGAAAAAGAAAAAGAAAAAATAAATGACCCGTTAGTATAATATCAAGTATCTAAATCAACGCCTGTAATTGCTCAAAAACCGTATCGTTTGCAATAGTCGCGCCACTTTGCAGCAATGCAAAAAGCTCATCTTCGCGACGGTCAGCAGCGTAATTTTTTTCTAATTTATAAATACTGATATTTACAAAATGCGTTTCGCTGTCAAAAATATCGCGCAAATCCAACATTTCTAAATCCGTAGTTGCTGTATTCGCAGAATGAAGTTCTATCATTTGCGCTTGCGTTTCCGCAAAACGAAATACGCGCCACCTTTCGGGGGTACGAAACTCGATAGTTTTGATATTTTTTAACGACCGTAAAAAAACCATATCCGAAAAGTCGAGGATAAACGACTCCGCTTCCTCGGGTTTTGTTCGTTTTATTTTCTCCCAACTGCCCGCATCGATCCCATTTAGCGCAATGAATTTTATAAATTCATCAGCCAACGGGGCTAATTCTTCCGCATTTAAACGCCGAAAACGCATATTTTTTAGTTTAATCTATTTTTTTGTTCCAATAATATTTTATCAATAGCTCCGCGATGATTAGATTAGGAACAAAACCTAACCACGCCACCATTCTATATACGTCCATCGGCGGCAAATGCCACGCCCAAACGATGCCGTATTTCCATAGCCGCAGCGTGACCGCCGAAAGCGTGAGCGCGTAGCTCCGCACCATAAAGTTACGATGTTCCGAAAACCGTTTTTGCATCACGCGCCGCCACGCCATTGCTGTTATTGTCCACCAAAGTACAGATAAAACGGTGAACGCAATCCGCGACGTGTAGCCGCCGTTCGCGTACAGCGACATCACAAAAGCCGCAGGACCTGTCACGAAAATTATGTCAATTATATAAACGTAACCTATAAAACGATGTATTTTTGGCTTTTTTTGTAATAAATAATTAGAAAATTGTGTAAAACCTGCCACCAAAACGGCTAAACTCGTAAAAACGTGTATAAAAAATGCCGTTCGCCAATGCGTAATTTCAATATATTCTTGTTTGATGCGCAAAAAAGCTACATCGTAGTCGATTGGGACGTATTGTAGTGTTATTTTTAGTAATAAATACGAAAAAAACGCCAATAAACTTAGCAATATTGCGTGAAGCAATGCTTTGGCATAGTATCGATATGGCATGATTGATTATTACTAAAAAATAAAAAGTATAAATTCACGACTGCAAAATTACATTATTTACTTGAATATTATATTTTAAAACAACTATTGTGTTTGATAGGATAGAGGATAATGTCGATAACTTAGGCGTTTGGGATTGACCTATTAGAATTGTCGGCGGGAACGGAGCGTAAAAAGGTGATAAACAGCGCACTGTTCGAAGATGTGGCAATTTCGCCGCATCAAGTTTGGGCTGTGTTCGCTTTTTACGCGAAGAGCAGCCTGACAAGTCTAATAAGTCTTGATTTTTGTTTCTTTTTATCAAGAAAAAGAAAAAATAAAATAAATGACTCATCTGCGTAACAGAACTATCCACACTATTCTACAAGCAAAAAGCCTCGAACCCGCTATCGGACTCGAGGCTTTTTATTTATTTTTGTTTACAAACCAAAAGTTTTTTTCACCTCGTCCACCATATCCAAACGCTCCCAAGTGAACGTTTCGTAGGTTTTGCCGTTCACCGTTTTGGTTTCAGGCGTGCGTCCCATGTGACCGTAAGCTGCGGTTTCGCTATAAATTGGGCTTTTCAACTGCAAGCGTTTGATGATTGCCGAAGGACGCATATCAAAAAGCTCCGCGCAATGCTGCGCAATTTGTCCGTCCGTCATTTTCACTTTTGCCGTGCCGTAAGTATTCACATACAAACCTACGGGTTCAGCCACGCCGATAGCGTAAGCTACTTGTACCAAAATTTGCTTGCAAACGCCCGCCGCTACTAAGTTTTTGGCGATGTGACGGGTTGCATAAGCTGCTGAACGGTCGACTTTTGATGGGTCTTTACCCGAAAACGCGCCGCCACCGTGCGCACCTTTACCGCCGTAAGTGTCCACGATAATTTTACGACCAGTCAAACCAGTATCTCCGTGCGGTCCGCCGATAACGAACTTGCCTGTCGGGTTGATATGGTATTTAATATCCGCACCAAATAACTTTTGAATACGTTTAGAAAGTTGTTTTT
>JAYWGJ010000420.1:0-3956 GCA_043778315.1 Saprospiraceae bacterium
AAGGCTCTTTTTGTTTTGTACCGTTTCACACATCAAATATAGATTTAGGTATCGAATAAAATTCTATCTTTGTGGCAGTCAATTATAAATATAAAAAAACAATATGTCGCGGTCTATCACAACCAAAATACTTTTATTATTACAGATTAGCTTACTTTTCTCGGTATCCGCTTGTGCGCAAGAACCTAAAATCGCTGAAAAAGCGCAGCCTACGCCTATCGTTCCGTTCGAGATTCACAAGCAAGCCTTCGGGCGGAAAGGCATGGTGGTATCGGCGCACCCGTTGGCTACGCGGGCTGGTTTGGAGATACTCAAACGCGGCGGCAACGCAGTAGATGCAGCTATTGCGGTGCAATTGGCACTCGCGGTCGTGTATCCGCGAGCGGGCAATATCGGCGGCGGCGGCTTTATGGTGGTGCGCAGCGCGACGGGCAAAACGGGCGCGCTCGACTACCGCGAAATGGCACCCGCAAAGGCAACGCGTGATATGTATTTGGATAAAAATAAAAACGTAATTGACAAACTCAGCACGGCGGGGCAACTCGCATCGGGCGTGCCGGGCAGCGTCGCGGGTTTGTGGGAGGCGCACCTCAAATACGGCAAAATCAGTTGGCGCGCCTTAGTTGCGCCCGCGATAGAGATGGCAGAAAAAGGCATCAGATTGACGCACGGCGAAGCGGTAACGATGAATAATTACCGTGCAGATTTCAAAAAATACGAGACACAGCCTTCCGTTTTCACTCAAAAAACAGCATGGAAAACAGGCGACGTGATGGTGCAAAAAGACTTAGCCAAAATACTCCGTTCCATACAGCAGCGCGGCGCGCGCGGCTTTTATGAAGGGCGCACCGCAAAGCTCATAGTAGCCGAAATGACACGCGGCAACGGTATTATCACCATAGAAGACCTCAAAAACTACAAGGCGATTTGGCGCACGCCGCTCACGGGCAACTACAAAAATTATACGCTGATAGGTATGCCGCCGCCGAGTAGTGGTGGTGTGGTTTTATTGCAAATGCTCAAAATTTTGGAGCAGTACCCGATAGCGAAAATGGGTTTTCATACGCCCGAAAGCATACACTTGATGGTGGAAGCGGAACGCCGCGCCTACGCCGACCGCGCCGAGCATTTGGGCGACCCTGATTTTTGGAAAGTACCGATGAAGCAGCTACTTAACGCCGATTACCTCAAACGACGCATGGCGGATTATTCGCCCGATAAGGCGACTTTGAGTACTGCCGTGAAAGCAGGACAAATCGTTGAAAGTGAGCAAACTACGCATCTTTCGGTGGTGGATAGTATGGGCAATATGGTTTCGGTTACGACTACGCTGAACGCTAATTTTGGCAGTAAAGTGGTTGTTGGCGGCGCAGGTTTTTTGTTGAATAACGAAATGGACGATTTCAGTTCGAAGCCAGGAGTGCCGAATATGTACGGCTTAATAGGCAACGAAGCGAACGCTATCGTACCCAAAAAACGTATGTTGAGCAGCATGACTCCGACCATCGTTTTGAACGATAATAAGCCGTTTATGATTTTGGGAACGCCTGGCGGCTCTACCATTATGACCTCCGTTTTGCAGGTTTTTCTGAATCATGTAGAGTTTGGGCTGCCGCTCACGGAGGCGGTTCACGCGAAGCGGTTTCACCATCAATGGCTGCCCGACCAAATATCGATAGAGGAAAACGCGCTCGATAAAAAAACCATCGATGCGCTTGAGCGCAAAGGTCAAACCTTCAAAAGCCGCGAGGCGATTGGCAGAGTAGAAGCGATACGGATTTATCCGAATGGCAAAATAGAGGGCGCAGCCGACAACAGAGGCGACGACTCGGCGGAAGGTTGGTAGTGTGGGCGTTCGGGTTTCAACCCGCACACACTAATACAGGTTCGGGTTTAAACCCGAACGCCGTTATCTACTCGCACAATTTGACCAATAAATTAACCATTTTTTGGCGCATTTCTTTTGCTTCGCCTGCATAATTATTCACGATAAGTGAAAAAATAATTTGCTCGCCGTTGCGCGCCGTCGCGTAGCCGCTATACGACAGCACGCCGCCGATACTACCCGTTTTGGCGCGTATTTTGCCTGCGGCTGCCGTATTCGTAAACCAATTTTTAATTGTTCCGCTCTGGGCGGCAATAGGCAGCGACGAATAAAAATTGGCATAAATTGATTTATCATTATAAATATTTTGCAGCATAGCTACCATAAAACGGGGCGTGACTTTGTTGCGCGCCGACATTCCGCTCCCGTCGCGCATCTGCAAACCGCTCATATCTAAGCCGCGTTTGCGCCAAAAATTTACCACTACATTGATACCCGTTTCGGCATCGCCCCGATTTTCTGTATCTAAACCGAGCGTTTTTAGTAATGCTTCGGCATACAGATTGATGCTGTTTTGATTGCAATAAGTGATGATAGTTTGTAGGTTTGGCGATGCGATTTCGTCTATTTGCAGCGTGTGGCTCAATAGCGCGGAGGGCATTTTGGTAGGCGAAACCACCAAAACGCTGTCGATATTATTGTCAATAAATTTCGTTTTTTGTGCCAATAAATTACGGTACAGCCGTCCGCCCAAACTCTGCGCGCCGCCTTGCAGCAACGCGACCGGCTCATAGAGCGTGTCCGCCGCGAAGCTGCCTACAAAGTGAAGCGCGCCTGTTTGATAGTCTAAACGGACGTGGTAGTCCGATTTTTTTCTGGGCGCGTAGCGCAGTAAATCCGTATTTATTTTGATATTATAATCGTTATTCAAAACATAACTGCTAATATTTTTTTCCGATGAATTAGGCAAAATACTGATTTCGTTCGTATTATCATCAAAATTTAAGCCCGAAGCCGTTGCGCCATAAGGTGCGGGCAGGTCGTCTATTTGTATCACTTCGGTAGGGCGGTCGCTGATTGCACCTTCGGTGACGATGATTTTTTTGATATTTTTATTTTGTAATAAACTACTCCAACGAAATAGTATGCTGTCTGCCGACGGACAAACAGGGCAGAGTTTTGAGCCGAGCGTCGGGTCGCCCACGCCGTTGATATATATAGTATGGTTCGTATTATTATGCTCATTATTCTCCGCCGTGTTGTTTTGATTTGTTGCGACAAGCGTGTTGTTTTTATTTGTTGCGACAAGCAAAGCGGTTTTGTATTTGAAACTTGAACCGAGCATAAAAAGTGCCGCACCCGTCGTCACCAATTTCATATTAGAGGCAGGCGTGAGCAGCAAATCGGCTTGGTTTTCATAGATAATTTTACCGCTCGCAGCCGTTTGTGCCACAAAACCGACCGACGCATGACGCATCGCAGTATCGGCAGCAAAGGCTTTGAAGGCTTTACATAGGCTGTGTTTACTTTGCGCAAATAAAAAAATAGTCGAAAAACAAAAAATTGTGGTAAAAAAATATTTATTTTGCATAGGTTTTGTAGTTGTTAATTAAGAAAATCAAAGTTACAAATTTAAATTAAAACATGGATAAAACGAGAATAGATAAATGGCTTTGGGCAGTGCGGATTTTCAAAACGCGCACGATGGCAACCGACGCTTGCAAGGCAGGGCGCGTGAAAATAGGCGCGAACTCGACTAAACCGAGCTATAATGTGACGCTCGACGAAGAGGTGAGCGTCAAAAAAGACGGCTTCACTTTTACGTTCAAAGTCATGGGCGTGATAGAAAAACGAGTGTCCGCGCCTATCGCGCAAGCCTGCTACATCAACCTCACGCCACCCGAGGAAATCAATAAATATAAGGCGTGGTTCGTGGAGGTGCGTGACCGAGGCGCGGGCAGACCGACGAAACGCGACCGCCGCGACATCGATATACACAAAGACGACAGCTTAGATGCGGCTGCCGATTATTTTGATTTTGAGGAGTTTGAGGAGGAGTAGATGTTTTAGTGAACAGTTTTTTAGTGAAAAACGAATAGTGAACAGTGAACAGTTTTTTTTCGCGTGGGCT
>JAYWGJ010000421.1:0-12335 GCA_043778315.1 Saprospiraceae bacterium
AGGTGTTAAAATCCAAACCACACAGGGAGTTGTTAAACCCTCTATCAACAAGGTTAGGTGTTAAAATCCAAACCACACAGGGAGTTGTTAAACCCTCTATCAACAAGGTTAGGTGTTAAAATCCAAACCACACAGGGAGTTGTTAAACCCTAAACCAACAAGGGCAGGTGTTAAAGCCCTTCCACACCAAACGGCAGCCTCGGCTGTCGTTTGTTTTTTTTAATGGTTCAGGTAATTTCAGTATGCTTACGAATGAAGAGAAAATAAGGTACTGAGATTATGACGCAGGATTTGCCTCGCCCGTTCGCGTTGCTCGTGACGGGTCAAAACAAGGCAGATGCGAGGCAGAAAATACAGGCGGTTTTTTGTACTTTATTTCGCGACATCTACTTATTGTAAAAAAAGAAAAAAACTTGTTTTGATTTTTTTTGTTTGATTACTTAATATTTATACCTTTGTCATAATATAATTACTTAGTACTATTAGGTAATTATAAAAAGGGTTGCTATCATTGCAACGTGATATGATTGCATTACGATAAAAAATCATAAAAACTCAATAAGTCTTCCCAAAAGAGCGCGTACAATTTTCCATTATTTATTTGATTATACTTTCACTAAAAATCATGTTCATGTCTTCTTTTTACAGATTCCCTAATTCTCGTTTCCGAAATTTGCTCGCCGCATTTTTCGTCGTAAGCAGCAGTGCCGTGTATGCGCAAACAGACACCACACAGGTAGAGGAGGATTACTCCAAATACGAAACCGCGCAAGTACTCGGCGACGGCTCGGTGAAACGCTACGCGACCCAAAAAGTGTTTGGGCAAACGCCTGCGCGCCTTATTTCTATTGGCTACGAGTATCAATTGCCCTTTGCGCTGCGGGTGAATACGCCGCAACCCGCTACCGCGACCGATAACAGCATCAGCGACCGCGTAACTGCGGCTTCGGGACTTCGGGTAGAGGCTAATTTTCCGATTATTTCGCGCAACAACATCATCTGGAATTTGGGCGGCGGCTACGCCGACATGAATTACAGCACGCAAAGTGCCGCGTCGCCGCAGGTAGCGCGGAGTACGTTTGCGAATGCTCTGAGCAGCAATGGCTTGCGCAATTTTTATGCGACAACGACGCTATTTAAGCCGTTTGACGAAAAAAATCTATTGATTGTACAAGCCTTAGCGGAGTACGCAGGCGACTGGCGACCAAACAGTATGATGCCCTTATCGGCAACCAAAATATCGGCGACCGCCGTTTACGGGCGTAAAATACACGACCGTTTTATGTGGGGCGTAGGTGCGACGCGCACTTTTCGCGCTGGTCAAATCAACTATTTGCCCGTCGTGTTGCTTAACTATACAAGCCGTACTCAAAAATGGGGTATCGAGATGCTCGCGCCCGCACGCGCCGATTTCCGCTACAACTTCACCTCTCGCAATATGTTGCGCTTGGGCGTAGAACTGGAAGGTACAAGCTACCGCCTACACAACGGTGCGGATAATTTCAAGGCAGACGGCAACACCGTTTCTAAGTTTTTGGAGCTGCGCCGCTCCGAAATCAAGTTCCGCGCAATCTGGGACGCGCCTATCAAGGATTTTTACTGGTTTAGCCTGCAAGCGGGCTACCGCACGTTTTATAATTTTAGTTTAGACGACGGCGACCCTTCGCCTGCACGCAGCTTGTTTTCTAGCAGCAACGCCCTTTATTTTCAACGTAATCTGCCAGGCGGCGGACCCTTTGTTTCGTTGATTTTTAATTTAGTAAGCCCGTAATTGGTTAGCGTTAAGCAAATAGTAAATAAAATTTAGGGTTTTTTCTTTTATTTATAATAAAAAATCTCGCTGACTTTACCGCTCTGCTTCTTTGCATCTCTGCATCTCTGCGTTTAAAAAAACTTCTTTGCGTATAAAAAACTTGCAAAATTTACACTGCGTTTATTGCTATTTTAAGGAATAATTTTTGGCAAATTCGCGAAAAAATAATTACCTCCATTTATTTTATAACCAAAATCATATCAAAATGAAAAATTTTTTCAATGCTTGTAGCGTCCTCGCGGTCGCGATTGCCTTCACCGCTTGCGGACCAAAACACGAGCCGCACGAATTGGTGGTGAACGATGTGACGTTCATGAACGACACGCCGATAACGGAAGGTAGCAATACCATCACCGCGAATGCAGCGATAAACATCGCCGAATGGGCAGCTACGAATCAGCTTGACCCTGCCGCAGTGAGCGATGTAAAACTAAAATCGGCAACGATAATAGTACCCGATAGCCTCAATTTGGACAACTTCGAAACGGCATTGCTACAAGTAGCAGGCGGCAAAGTTGGACTTAGCGATGTGGCGATTGGTAAAAAGGGAGCCGCAGGTACCAAAGAAATTACTTTTACGGTAGCGAAAGAAGCCGAAATCGGTGGTATTCTTACAGGCAACAAAGACCTAACTTTTGTCCTTGACCTCAATGCGACGAAGGAAGAAGAGCGCACTTACACGTTTAAAGGTAAGTTTGTGTTTGAAGCGGCAGCAGCACCGCTTGCCAAAAAATAATCCAAAACATACACTTGTAGTTAATAAGTGGTTAAACATTGCTGCAAAAGCGCTTGTCTTACAATATAGGTACATTTTTTGCAGCACATTGATTGTTAATATAAATCTTTTTCAGTTTCATTTTTTCTCACAAAAAATCTAATTTATCTTATGAAAAAATTGTTTTTTATGGCGTTAAGCCTAGCATTGATGTTTAGCGGTCAGGTAGCGATGGCGCAAGCCGTAGCGGGCGACGACCTCGTTGGACTTTGGGAGCCGAGTAGCGGCAAAGGTCGAGTGAAAATAGAGCGCATCGGCGACAAATACTACGGTAAAGTGGTGTGGCTACGCGAGCCTATCGACCCCGAAACGAAGCAGAAAAAAGTAGATAAAAACAACCCCGACCCTGCGCTCAAAGTGCGTCCGCGCTTAGGTTTGCGCGTCATCAAAAACTTCACTTTCGCCAACGGCATTTGGGAAGACGGTACTATCTACGACCCCGAAAACGGCAGTACCTACAACTCCAAAATAGAGATGAAAGATAAAAACACGATAGAGCTACGTGGCTATATCGGTACGCCAATGTTCGGACGAACCGACGTTTGGAAGCGTATGAAATAGTGGTTTTCTTGTTGTGAAAACAAAAAAATTGTAAAAAGCATCAAAATCGGGAACGGTTTTGGTGCTTTTTGTGTGAAAATAGAAAAATAAAGTTGTGAATTTTCGTATTTTTGTGATAAGATGCTTATCGCTCAAACCTCGCGAAGGAAGTTTATTGCTTATCGCCTAAACCTCGCGAAGGAAGTTTATTACTTACCACTTATAGTTTAAATCTGCACCAATTTATGGCAACAAAAGTAACCTACACCTTAGCAACGCATCGCGAGCAAGCCGTTATTTTTATACGATTTGCGTATGACGCGGACTTGGTAGCGCGGGTAAAAAAACTGATTGGTGCGAAATGGAGCAAATCAGAAGGCGCGTGGTATGTGTTGGACACGCCGCTCTACCGCGAAAAATTCGGTTTGGAGGTCACCGCGCCTATCGGCAAAGCCGTGCTGCTGCACCTGTCGCCCGTCAATCAGGCGGCACTGCTGCGCATGGTAGAAACGTTGCAGCTAAAAGCGTACAGTCCGAACACCCTGAAAACGTACCGCAACGAACTGGCGCAACTTCTCTACCTGCTCAAAGATACGGACGTGAACGACCTCACGCCCGAGCGGTTGCGCGCCTACTTTTTGTATTGTATCAACACCCTAAAACTATCGGAAAACACACTGCACAGCCGCATCAACGCGGTGAAGTTTTACTTCGAGCAAGTGCTGCGCCGCGAGCGGTTTTTCTTCGAGATACCGCGACCAAAAAAGCCGTCGCTGCTACCGAAAGTGATACACGCCAAGGACATCAAACGCTTGTTTGAAGCGACAGCGAACCTAAAACACAACACAATGCTGAAGCTCTGTTACGGTATGGGATTGCGCGTAAGCTGAAATACATTAGTTGTGATTATTTATCTACACTTGAAAAATAGCTTAACCCTACGTTTCACTACGGTTTAACTATTTTTCGGCGTTCCCGATAATCACGCCTAATTTAAAACATACACTTCAGCGAAATAGTAAACCTAAAAGTGACGGATATTGATAGCAAAAATATGCAGGTTTTTATAGCGCGAGCGAAAGGCAAAAAAGACCGTTACGCCAATCTGCCCGAGAGTTTGCTGGAACAATTGCGCGAATATTACAAGGAATACAGCCCTAAAATATACCTTTTTGAAGGACAATACGGCGAGGCGTACAGCACGCGGAGTGCGCAACAAGTATTCGCTAACGCAATGAAAAAAGCGAATATCAATAAAGTGGTGGGCATTCACGGCTTGCGGCACAGCTTCGCTACGCACCTGATGGAGGCGGGAACGGACACCAAATTCATACAAGAACTGCTCGGGCATAATGATATAAAAACGACGATGCGCTACGTTCATGTGACGAATAGAAGTATCAAAAACATAAAAAGTCCGTTGGATAATTTGGATAAAGATAAAGATTAGGTCATTAAAACAGGTATAAAAATGAAAGGCTTAAACAAAATCATGCTGATAGGCAACCTCGGCGGCGACCCCGAAGTACAAACGCTCGAGGGCGGCACTATAAAAGTGGCTAAGTTTTCGCTCGCAACGACCGAAAGCTACAAGGACGATAAAGGGCAACTGCACAGCACAACCGACTGGCACAGTGTGGTGGCGTGGCGCGGCATCGCCGACCTCGCCGAAAAATACTTGCGCAAGGGCAGCACGGTGTATATAGAGGGCAAAAGCAAGACGCGGAGCTACGAGGACAAGCAAGGCACAAAGCGTTATGTGACCGAAGTGGTGGCGGAACAACTGATTTTGTTGGATAAAAAAGAGTGAAAGCACTTGCGCATTTTGTATTGTCGCTTATCGCTAAACGCGGTACGCGCACCTGCGCATTTTGTATTGTCGGCGCGGTAATATTTAACTTTATAAAAGCTGCAAGGCTTTAATTTTCTATATTTTGAAAATAAATTTAAAAATATTTTTTTATTTCAAAAAATAACTTAACTTTGCATACTACCACGATATTGTGCGTATATTAACTAGTTGTGTGCTATGGTACGACGACCCTCTCTATAAAAAACAAACAATAAAATTAAACAATTCCACATATGTCAAAACTTAATGTTGACCAAAAAACTATAATGTTACTTTTTTCAGATAAAAAGTCTGACTTTCTAATTCCAGATTACCAAAGACCATATGCTTGGGATGAAAGTCAGTGCCAAACACTTTGGGACGACATTTTTACTTTTGCTTTTCCCGACAATAATTATCAAAAATTTGAAAAAAATGAAGAATATTTTTTAGGTTCTATTGTAACTTTTGGAAATGAAAACAACAAAAAGGAAGTTATTGACGGTCAACAACGCTTAACAACTTTAATGTTATTATTGAGAGCATTTTATGCAAAATTCAATAATATGCAAGATGACAATTCTAAAAGTACTCGGGATAGAATTGCACAATGTTTATGGAAAACAGATGAATTTGGAAAAGCAGATTTGAACGTATTAAAAATTGATTCAGAAGTTGCAACAGACAATGACAAAGATGAGTTTCTTGATATATTGAAAACAGGAATTGTAAATAAAGAACAAAAAAGTAATTACGCAAAAAACTATACTTTTTTTCAACAAAAAATAGATACTTTCCTAAGTGAATATCCTTCATATTTTGCTTACTTACCTGCAAGAATACTTGGCAACTGTATTTTATTGCCTATTGAAGCAGAATCACAAGACACAGCATTAAGAATTTTTTCAACTCTAAACAATAGAGGACTTCCTTTGTCAGATGCAGATATTTTTAAAGCACAATTTTACAAACATTACAGTACTAAAAATCAAAAAGATGATTTTATTGAAAAATGGAAAGAACTTGAAGAAAAATCAGGAAAGATTTTTAAACCATTAAATGGAATTCCAATGGACGAACTTTTTACAAGATATATGTATTTTATTCGTTCGAAACAAGGAATTAAATCGAGTACAACAGAAGCTCTTCGAAAATTCTATGAAAAAAATAAGTATGCTATATTAAAACAAGATGAAACATTACCCAATCTTAAAATATTAGTAGATTTTTGGAATGATATTTACACTCAAAATTCAGAAAGATTTTCAAATAAAATTTTAAGAAAATTATTTGTTTTGAATTATGCACCAAATGGAATGTGGACTTATTTTTTATCTGTATATTTTTTGCATAATAAAGACGAAAATTATCAATTAGATGAATTACAGTTAGATAATTTTTTAAATAAAATTATTGCGTTTGTTTGGGCATATTCGTTTACAAATCCAGGAGTAAATGCACTTCGTACACCTGTCTATGCTGAAATGATTAATGTTGTTACGAACAAAGACATAAATTTTGACGAACATAAATTTGAAGAAAACAACTTAAAAATAGCAATTGACAACTTTGAATTTAAAAATGGAAGACCAATTACAAGGTCAATGCTAACTTGGTGGGCATTTATAAATGACAATCAAACAACGCCAACTCTTTACACAAATTTTGATATTGAACATATTTTTGCACGAAAAAGGCAAGAAAACGATAAAACTTTAACTAATACCAAAAACCTTGAAGCACTTGGAAATAAGGTTTTGCTAGAAGACAAAATTAACATTAGAGCTTCTGATTATAGGTTTATCGATAAAGTTAAATACTACAAAGGGTTTACCAATGATAAAGGACAGCAAAAAGAGGGAACAATAATTTCTGAATTAATTAATTTAGCAATGACGAATCAAGACTTTACAGAACAAAATATTATAACAAGAACAGAAAATATAACAAATGAATTTATAAACTTTTTAAAACAGAACAACTTAATAAAATAGAACAAACAAAACCACAGCACACAACAAGGGGTTTTGTGCAAGTGGTGCCGACTGAAGTACAATCGGCTTTTTGTTCTTTACTGTACTTCAGTTCGGGCTTGACAAGCGTCGCTGAACATTGGTAATAAACTTGTACATTTTTTTTTCAATTTAGCAGCGGTTACGGGCAGACGGAATTCTATTTCCCCACCTGCACAAAGCCCTGTTCGTTGTGTGCAAGTGTATGACGACATTTATAAACCACTGACAATCTAACAAACTATGTATCTGATAGACAAACAAAAGAACAGAATTGAGGAAATCAAACAAGTAACCTTTTCTGAACTCGGTTTTAAAGAGCGTGGACACTTACAAGAATGGTTGGAGGCGAAGCCAGAAGCACTTGGCGAGGACTTTCTTATAATCCAAAAAGAATTTAGTGGTTTCAATGACACAAATGAGCGACTTGACCTTTTGGCTCTTGATAAAAAAGGAAATGCAGTAATTATTGAAAACAAACTCGATGACACGGGACGAGATGTAACTTGGCAAGCATTAAAATATGCTTCATATTGCTCAACTTTGACAAAAGAACATATTAGGACAATTTACCAACAATATTTGGACAAGCGAGGACAAGGCGAAGAAGCAACAAACAAATTGAGCGAATTTTTCAATAATGCTGAATACGAAGAACTTACGATAAATATTAGCCAATCGCAACGAATAATTTTAGTTGCGGGCAGTTTTAGAAAAGAAGTTACATCGACAGTTTTGTGGCTTTTAAATTTTAAAATAAAAATGCAATGTTTCAAGGCTTTACCTTTTGCGTTGGGCGAGCAACTTTTTTTGACAGTCGAACAAATCATTCCAACAAAAGATGCAGAAGATTACACAATGAGTATGGTTGACAAAGCACAGGAGGACTTATCGACACAAGAAGAACTTAAAGAAAGGCATCATTTGAGGTTAGAATTTTGGAGCAAACTTTTGCCAAAAATAAAGGGGAAAGCAACAATTTTTCAAAATTCAAGTCCATCAAAAGACCATTGGCTAAGTTCAGGCGGAACAGGAATTTCAGGACTTTCATATAATTTCTTGGTTACAAAATCTTATGTTGGAGTAGAGTTAGCCATTTCAAAAAGCGACACACAAGCCAACAAACAAGTATTCGACGAATTAAAAAAGTTAGAACCCGAAATTACGAATGACTTTGGCGACACATTATCTTGGGAACGACTTGACAATAAGAAAATGTGTCGAATTGCGTATTCATTACAAGGCGTAAACCTAAATCATAAAGACGATTGGGATAAAATGATGGAATTTCTCATTGACAATATGATGAAACTTGAAAAATCAATGGGAGAACCGTTGAAAAAAGTTAAGCGAAGACTTAACGAGAAAGAAGACACGGAGTAAAACACCTGCACACAACATGGGTTTGTGGCAAGTGGGGCGGACGTAAGTAATTGAACATCAGTAATTTTATTGTATATTTGTTTCGGCTGACGGAAACCTTTTCAACATTGGTAAGTAACTCAACATCAGTAATTTATATCGGCGGACGTTCGGGCAGAGGAGTTTCAAATCCCCCACCTGACCACAAGCCCTTTTCGTTAGCTGATATGTTACTTATCGTACTAAAAAATTAAACTATTACTTTATGAAAAACATTCTCATTCTGTTTCTTTCCTTCTTATTATCCGGAAATACTTTTTCCCAAAGTGCCTCATTGTGGCAAGAGTTGGCACCGCAGGAGCTAAACCTTAAAACATTCGAAGCTTTTAAGATTTATTATACTGATCAAAACTCAGGTGGCTTTTGGTTTTACAAATATGATTCTGCACTAAAAAAATCACTCTTAAAATCCGTTGACAATAAAAACTATGATGTGACGGGGGTCAACAGCAGTGGCGGATTTATTATTACTAATGACTTGGTTTTTAACCTGGCAAAAGCCAAGTACGCAGGCGATAAAAATACCATTCAATGGTTTAAGCCAGATGAGAAAGTATATAAAATGATGGGTATTAGTAAAGAAATTTTAGCATACCCTGGAAAGGTTGTTACAAGTGACACCTGTTTGTATAATTTAGAATCTAATAAAATTTATGTAGTAAATTTTGATGCCAATTTAATGGACAAAAACACAAGGGTGTTAGTGGATTTAAATTCACTAAAAATTGATTATATACATTCATTTATTATAAGCAGCAGTGACTTGTTTGTATTTTATAAAGAAAAAGGAAACTATAGTAATAAGATTTATACTTACAATATTAAAACAAGTGTACAAAATATTATTGAGACAGCATCTTCATATTCTATCTTGTTTAAATATAAAAATCAACCAGTGCTTATGAATAATAAAGGAGAGATACAAACAGTAGGCACTTCGCAAAAAATTTCATTACCCTTTTCTTTAGACAAAAAAGAATTTGTATATAAAGTTTTTCAACAGAAAAGCAGTTGTATCATACAAACGGGAAAAGGTATTTATATTACGCAGGATGATTTTAATTCATTTAAGAAAATTTCTCTGCCTGCCCAAATAAAAAATATAACTGGCGACATCAAAGTACACGAGAGAAATATATATATAAAACAATATGATACTGATATAAGACTAGACAGAATTTTTTATACAGACTTCTAAAAACACATCAGCTAACAAAGGGTTTGCTTCTTTGCTGGCTGACGAATATATTCTGATCTTTTGTTCGCTATTCAGCTGCAGCTCCAGCAGACGTAATTCTATTTGGCTTTTAGTTGTTAACTTCAACTTTAGTTTTTTAATTGGGCTGCGGTTCCGGGCTGGACGTTATAAATTCCAGCACAGCAGCAAGCCCTAATGTTGTGACGAAAGTCTCCCTCCGTCGCCTTCCGTCACAACGCGGCGCCGGCTACGCCGTAGTGGTGTGAAGTCCTCCCTACGGTCGTCCTTCGTACAACTACGGCTTGGCGCAATGCCAAAAATCATTCCTTCACTCCGTTCATAAATAATTCCCCTTCTGCGCCAAGCCGCCGCCGCGTTAGCTGCAACCTTAACCCATACACACAACGACATCGATAATAATTAAAAATGAAAAAAGTAATTTTATTTGGGGCGACAGGAAATCTTGGAAAAGAAATCGCCAAAGAATTAATAACTCAGGGTTACGAATTGACAGTGGTAGTCAGAGATGAGCAGAAGGCAAAGGTACTCTCTGATATTACATCAAAGTATATTGTAGCAGACGTTTGTAACAAAGCAACGCTTGAAAACATTTTGGACAAGCAAGACATCATTGTTTCTGCATTAGGCAAAAGCGTTTCTCCTAACGACAAAAGTAAGCCTACATTTAAACAGGTTGACTTTGATGCAAATAAAAACATACTTGACGAAGCACATAAGGCAGGCATAAAAAAATTCATCTACGTTTCTGCATTTCACTCAGAAAAATATTTACACTTAGAATATTTTAAAGTGCATCACGAGTTTTCAGAGCTACTTAAAAAATCGGGAATTGATTACTCAATAATTAAACCACCAGCAATTTTTAGTGCATTTATTGATATGATGGAAATGGCTGAAAAAGGACAATTAGTTAACATTGGACAGGGAGATAAAAAGACAAATCCAATTTATGAGGGTGATTTAGCGAAAATAACAGTTAATACTATCGATAAAAAAAACAGTATTTCAGAAGTTGGTGGTAAAACAATTTATACAAGAAAGCAACTAAATGAAATTGTTCAAAATGAAATTGATAATCATAAAAAATTAAAGACAATTCCACTTGTACTATTTAAAATTTTATTGCCAATAATTAAACTATTTAGTAAAAATACATTTGACAAGTTTGCATTTTTTATAGAAGTAATGCAACACGACACAATCGCACCACAACTTGGGATAATGACTTTTGAAGACTATGTGAAACTCAAGAAAAAAGGGTAGAAACAGAAAGGCAGCAGCTAACAGGAGTTTTGCAAAAGTGGGGCATTTGTACTAAATTTGAATATTAAAATTCTATTGAAAAATTTGTACTATATTTAAACATTAGTGTTTCTAATATCCAACCTGCCACCAAGCCGCCTCGTTGTGACCCAGGTCACCCATACAAAATGCTCTACTTCTCCAATCCTTCATAAGATTTAATTGCTAAGCTACATCCTATTTTTAATAAAAAATTGCATTTATGAGTTGAATGCGGGTATTTTAGTAGGAGTCTATATTTTAAGTTAAGGAAAGGAAAGTATCCAAAATAAGTTACTATATTCTCACTTGTCTTTCGCACCAAAACTGCGTTAGATTTGCTTCGCCAGTTCGCTTCGCTTGGATTCGTTACGATGCACAGCAGCACTTCGTGCGTTCACTTCGTAAATGCGATTTAATATCGCTTTTACTTATTCAGCCTCAAATCTGCCTTGTTTTGACTCAGCACGAGCAACGCGAACTGGCGAAGCAAATCCTGCGTGACAATATTCAGTACCTTATTTTCTCTTCATTCCTGGGCGTGATTATCGGGAACGAACAAAAATAAATTAAAACTTAGCTGCTACCCTCCTACTACAGAGACCGGAGGAGGCTTGCGAAGGTTTAATCTATTTCTTGAATGTAGATAAATAATCACGCCTAATTTATTTCAGCTACTTAGCAATGAAAAAATGCTTACTTTTGTGTAAATTATTTAGTTCTGTAGTTTAAAACCTACGGTAATTCACAATTTCAATAGCTGGAATAATTTATGTATCCAAATATCATTCGGATTTGCGGGTTGGTTATAGTAGCTTTTTTGGTCAATGCTGCTGCTGCCGACGCACAAAATGCACTCCTTTCGCAAGAAATCGCCTTAGGCAATAACGAAGACTATCGCCTTATCGGGCGTATCAGAGATACGACCGTTGTTTTATTATACGAAAACGACCGTTTAGGTTTTGCACTCTACGATGCCGCTTTATCTGCTAAAATAGTAGAGAAAAAGGCGTTCGAGCGCAATAATATAGACGTGCTGCAAGCAACTACCGACAAAAATGGCTTTACTCTGCTGTACCGATACAATGCTTCGGGGCGCAGTAATGCTAAACTTGCGCGCTTCAACTCACAAGCAAAGCTGCAAGACTCTGTTACGCTACAAAGCGTGAGTCAATGGGGGATAGCTTATGACCCTACGGTAGTGCTTTCGGAAGACAAACAGAAGCTACTTTTATATGATATGACGAGTAACGGGTCGGAGGTGATAGCTACTTCATTTGACTTGACTACTTTTCGAAGGCTGTGGACGAGAAGAATAGTACTGACGGGCATGGATTATAATAACAGTCTGCGACAAACTGTAATAGATAACGACGGCGGTGCTTACTTCATCATAGAACGCGATAATCGGAAGTCAAAATCTGCTAACAACCGCTTCGAAG
>JAYWGJ010000422.1:0-12286 GCA_043778315.1 Saprospiraceae bacterium
CACGCGCAAGCGGGTTTTTTAGCATCAAAATCGCTCGAGGCGTATCAACAGCACGATGTCACGGAGGCGTTTTGGTTGGCAAATGCAGCTCTGCAATACGAACCCGAAAATATAGAGGCGTTGCAGGGCTTGTACCGCGCCGCTTATCAGGAAGGTCGGCAGCCGCGTTACTACTATTATTCTACGCTAAGTGCGCGATTTCGCAACCTTCAAGGCTTCGCTATCGCGCCAAACGACACGAATTGCGTCGCTACGCTGACTCCCGAGCGACTGCAATTAATCCGTAACGACACGGTAATCAGCACTTTTCAAACCAAAATATTTGATGATAATGCTAGTTTGGCTTTTTCGCCAGACGGCAGTTCTACGCTCGTCAGCACGTCAAATATGTTTCAGGCGTTCAATCACGCGCTGAACAGAACGGCATTTAACAGCCCGAAACGGTTTGCGAAGCTCCATTTTGCAGAGTTTTCGAAAGATTATCGAACGATGATTACGGGTTCGGAGCGCGGCGTAGAGTTGTGGCAGTTTGGACGCGAAGCACCGAGTTTACTGCTCGGGGGTTTAGGCGCGGCAAGCGAATTGCAGTTGTCACCCGACAGAAAATTCATTTTAGCTAATTTTAAAGACCATTTGTCTATTTACGACATCGCAAAAAAAGATGAGGTGTATAGTGTACCGATTGAGGTTTTGGGCTGTCGGTTTATAGGGAGTGGACATGAATTTGTGGTGCGTACCGCTCGTGGCGTTTTGCGGTACGACATAGAAAATCCGCATATAATGGGCTTGAAAATGCCTGTTGATAGCGATTTATACCCTAATTTTGGTGTGGATAGGTCGTCTAATATCATCACTATTTATGATTATGAAGCGAATGCTGCGCCAAAAACCTTAGAAGAAGGTAATGATTTTTTTGCGAATGAAAACGGCGAACGCTACCTTGTTATCAAGGATTCTATTGCGTATTTATTTGATAAACAGGGTGTTAAGTTGGGCGAACTACACGGTTCGCATGGCAACATCACTCGAGCGGTATTCGCTACTAACCATACTTTATATACGGTGTCGGACGACGGCTACATCAAGCGTTGGTTTTTGGGACTGCCTGCCGTTGTGGATTTACCAACCGAGAAAAATACGCTTGGGACTGCACAGTTAGCTAGTGTGAGTAATTCGCCATACTATATTATGACGCAGTCGGCACATGGACGAACGCAACTTTGGTTGCCGTGGGCAAATTACAGCAGTGGTTACAAAATCAATGATTCTACTAGTACCCTACTCTCTAATTCAGGGCGGTTTATAGTTTGGGCGGAACGCAATAATATAGCGTATTATGATATTTTGAACCCGAATCACGGTCAAAATCCTGTACTAAAATCGCTCTCCGATAGCCCAATTGATTGGCTAAAAGCCGCCGACAGTACCACTTTTATGGCTACGACGCAAAGCGGCAAGCTGTTTGTGATGGGTTTTCGACCGACCGATTACATCAAAGAGCGGGTAGATTTGACGACTGTGGGTATCAAAATAGACTCTGCGCGGTTGTCGCCCGATGGTACGACTATGCTTTTATTTGCGGGTACGCAAACCTTGCTTTATATAGATAAAAATCATTATAAAGTATTGTGCGACAAGCCTTTAATCGCAGTGCATTATTCGGCAGATGGACAGCGTATTTTATTAGCAACACAATTGTATAAATCAGAACAAAAAAGAAATACCGTACTATTATTTGATAAAAAAGGTAAAACACTACTCGCCGAACAAGTAGATGTCTATGACGCTTCGCCCGAAAAGTATGGTTTTGTAGGCGATACGCGCTACTTTACTTATGCTGCCGATAATGGTATTATTCTTCGCGACTTGTATCAGCCACCCAACAAATTGCCTACTTTTTATAGATTTATCGCTTTTTCGCCACAACAAAAATATGGTATTTTTTGTGAAAAACAAGATACGAGTAGCGAAAACAGCCAATTAAATCACTTTGTAATTAGTAGCGTTCACTCGCGGAGCGATGTGAAGGGATTGGTAGGCGGTAGCGTTCCGCATTTACCGAAAGTGGCGTATTTTTCAGGTTCGGGCAACTATTTTGCGCTCGGTTTCGAGACCGCTTTTCCTATTATTTATGATAAAAAAGGGCAGCATATCGCTACTATTCATCTGACAGAAACAGGCGTGATGCCACCCAATTACGGGCAGTATTTCACCCAAATTGATTTTAAGCCAAACGCAGACGATGCTTATTTTGTAAGTTCAAATATACCAAATACGCCTGCACGAATATGGTATTTTAACCCTAAAACATTGGTGGCGCGAATGGGCTTGTATAGTATCAGACCGTTGAGTAAAGCGCAGCGCAACGCATACCGAATTACTTTGTTTTAAATCAAAATCTGAAATTATCTAACCATAAAAATATAAAAATGTCGTTCAAATTATTGCCTTTTTTTGCATTTATTACATTAACAGCCCTTGCCTGCGAACCTGAACCGACCACCCGCAGAAACGATAATGGCGAGGAAATAGTAGCCAAAGAACTTGCCGAAACCGAAGACCCGCAGGGTGGAAATATGTGTTTTGAGCAAAACGAAGAAGGTGTAAAAACGACGCTGAATCTGACTATCAATGGTGGCGAAGTGTCGGGTATTATGTCGGTTGTACCCAACGGAAAAAACGCATCGAGCGGGACGCTCGTAGGTACACGCGAGGGAAATATATTAAAAGTGGTGTACAATTATACCATAGAGGGCAGCGCGGAAGCGGAGGAAAAACAGTTCAAATTGGACGGCGATAAGCTATGGATTATGATAGGCGAAATGACCCAAAAAGAAGATTTTTACCGCTTTAAAGACCGCAGCAAAGGCGAATATCGCGAGTCGTTGGCTAAGGTTGAGTGCGTTTTGGGCGCGAAATAGATTGTAAACTAGTGCTATTCGCTACGCGGAAACACATTTTACTCGAAATAAAAAAACGTTTTGATGCGGCGCACCAGAACGTTTTTTATTTACTACTACTTTACTTGCGGAGAGACAGGGATTCGAACCCCGGATACCCGTGAAGGTACTCTTGATTTCGAGTCAAGCCCGTTCAACCACTCCGGCATCTCTCCTACTCGACATTTGCAATTTATTACGCTGCAAAGGTAGGTATTTTTTTGTTTAAAACAAATATTGGTTGGAATATCTCAATAAAAAATCTAACCGATTCCCGAATTAGTTAGGCGTGATTTGACGCGCAAAATTTGGCGCACATCGCTGAGTTCTACGCGGTACGGGCGAAAAAGCTGATTGTCAGAAATCAATTCTAAATACTTGATATCGCCTTCTTTTTTCTGATACACGCGCTTCGCGACGACCGTATCGGTCACTACTATATACACGTTGCTGTCGCGGAGCGTATCGCCGCTCTCCATCGGCTCGCATATCACGATGTCGCCGTTAGCGATAGTCGGCGACATACTATCGCCGCTAATCTCGAATGCGACCAAATCGCCCTCCATGTTAGGCACTGAAAAACGCGGGAGACTCTCCGAATACTCGGGGTCTTCTACGCTTTCGATATAGCCTGCCATAGCACGCTGCGGCACTAAAACGATATTATTGCGGCGTGAAGTGCCTGCAACAATTTGCGCGTTGCTCGCTTCATCTGTTTTAAACATATCGTCGGTTACACCAAACAAATAATTGGCATTAAGCCCAAACAAATCTACTAATTTATTGAGTTGCTCGAGCGTAATGTTGCGCTCCGCCTTTAATATGCTATTGATAACGTGATTGTAAGTGCCTAATTTTTTGGCTAAATCAGATTTTCCTTTAATTAAATTTTTGGTTTCGAGGTACTGATATACCGTCTTAAACCGTTGATTAACAACACTTTTAATAAACTGTGACATATTTTTTTAATTTTATTTTAAAAATAATTAAAACTATTTGTTTTAAACAAAACATTTTGTTGTACATTTGCATTTAAATAGCTGCGAGCAGTTATTCATTTCTTTGGCAAAGATAAAACAATTATTTTACATTGCAACAAAAATATTAAAAAAATTTATTTATCATGGAAAACAAAAACAATAAAGTGGTAGTAAAGCCGCATGAATTAAACAAAAACGCTACAAAAGCGAGCATCACAAAGCTGCTAAAAATGCTTTATATGATTTTGTGCGAATTAGTGCGCGTGACGTGGGCGGAGGCGAAGCCACACCTATTATATTATTACAAAGAGTTGTGTTTTTTGCTCAGTCGGGTGTCGTTTAACACTTGGCGCGGCGTAGCGATAGTGGGCGTTTTGGTGCTGCTGTGGCGACAAGAAGGCACTTGGGTGGGTCGTATTTTGAGTCCATTTGGAGGTGGCGGGCGTGTAAACTACGCCTCAATAGCTGATTACACGACTGCGATTACGGCAGAGCCGACCAAAAACGAGCAAGCTCCTGCTACTGTTCGGTCGCTCAACGATGCCGAAAACCGCGCTTATATTCGTGATTTCGCACAGCTTGCAGTAGATGAGATGCACCGAAGCGGTGTGCCTGCGAGCGTGAGTATGGCACAGGCGTTGATAGAAAGTAGAGCGGGCAAAAGCCGTTTGGCAACTGCTATTAACAATCATTTTGGTATAAAATGTTTTTCGCGGAGCTGCAAACGGGGGCATTGCAAAAACTTTGAAGACGATACGCATAAAGATTTTTTTAGGGCTTTCGGAACACCGCAAGAGAGCTGGGCGGCACATTCTGATTTTTTGCGTCGCCCACATTATCAGGCACTTTTTCGGTTCGGGAAAGACTATAAACTATGGGCAGGCGGTTTGCATAAATTAGGCTACGCCACAGCAAACGGCTATGATGGTACAATTATTGATATTATAGAAAGGTATAATTTATATTACTTAGATAATCAATAAATAATGATTTTTAATATCTATAAATATAAAAAAATAATGCTTGATGCAACCTAATTTGAAAATAAATATGCAAAAAAATTATAATATTTGTTTTTTCAAAATAAAACGCCTAACTTTGCATTAATTAATAGTTTAATCGTTTAAAAACTATATAAAAATATGAAAAATATGCTTCGTTTTCTGCTACAATCTACCCTTGTTTTGGCTATCGGCGTTGCTGTTAGTGGAGGTTTAGTGTATTTTATGCCTACTTCGTTAAAGCAGTCGGAGGCTAATTTTAGCCGTAGTATGACCGCTCAATTAGTGCCAAACGAAAAGATAACCGCACTCAAGGAGTCTGTATTATCCCTTAATAATCAAAGTGTTGTGAATATATTAAATGCCAAAAAGAATTTATTAGCCCTTAAAAAAGACGATGGCGTTGCGATGAACGTATCACCGTCGTTGCAGCATTTATCACCCGAAGCGCAACAATTGGTGCGCGTGAGTGAAGTGGGCAAATGCCTGAAAGCGGCGCGAGAAACACAAGGCTTCAAAATAGCAGACCTACAAGCCGCAACGGGACTTACGGAGGCTCAAATTATGAATATAGAGAGTGGCAAAACGGTCATCACACCCGACGTGGCTTCTGACTTAGAGCCGTTTTTGAAGGCACAAATTTCTTTTACTAAGTAAAAAATAAATGACAATATAGTTTTTGTATCGTCAAATAAATTAAAAAATAATGTTTTCTAAACGCCTTAAAACTGTACGGTTTTAAGGCGTTTTTAGTTTGTATAAATATATGCTAAGAAATATTATGCTGTAAATTCATCATATTATTATAATAAAGCGTATTTTTGTAGATCCTAAAAAGTTTATCATGACTATAACTTCCTTACTTCGCTTTTTTACATTCTTTTTTTTAATCAATATCGCCCCATTGTACGCGCAAAACTGTGTACAATGGGGCGATATTAGTGCCGTACTCACCCCAAAAAACAAAGTGGAAATATACTGGTCGGCTACCGAGCAGCAGCAGACCGTGGCGTATGAAATACAGCAAAGTTTTAACAATCAGGAGTTCAATACAATTGGTATTATTAGTGGTTTGAGCCGATATGAAGGTAGTTTTCGATACACTTGGTACGACGACGAGCCGAAGCTCGGCGATAATTATTACCGCATCAAACACATCGCACCGAACGGCGATATTTGTTATTCTACCATTATTTTATTAAGTATTAGCAATAGAGGCATTCAGTCTGCCGAAATGTACCCTAACCCGTGCGGCAATACGCTCACAGTTTCTTTTTATGCGTCGCGTTACGATACGGTGACCGTCAATTTTTATAATATGCAAGGGCAACTCGCCGTCAGCAGATTATATGATATACAGTTAGGGAGCAATAAATTGCTCATTAATTGTAGCGATGTTCCGCCCGCGCTGTACGATATAGAGGTAAAATCACGCGAAGTGGCGGTGCGCAAAAAAATTATTATACGTCCTAATTTTTGATATAAACTATGTTGCAATCCCTTTTAAACCAAATAGACGCGCAAAAAATCGCTATTGCTACGCACGGCAACGCGGCAGGAGCAGCTATAAAACGCGCAAATTATCAGTTGCGCTTAGATTGGAACTATCATTCTAACGCGATAGAGGGCAGTTCGCTGACCCGCGAGGAAACGCGCAGCGTGATGATTAATAATATTACGGTGTCGGGAAAGCCGCTCAAAGATATAATGGAGATGCGCGGACACGACGAGGTTGTGACGCAGATAATTGCCGTCGGAAGGGCGGAACAACGGCTTTCGGAGGCGCGCATTCGCGCCATACACACCGCTATTATGTACGAAGAAACCGCCGAAGCACGCACTAAAATAGGCGTATGGAAAACCGTAGCAAACTACCTTTACAATTACCGTGGCGAGCGCATCGACTTTACAGAGCCGCATCTTGTAGCCAATGAAATGCACGACTTAATCAATTGGTATAGTGCAGCTTATGAAAAAATAGAAACTAAAAAACAAGATGCTATACACCCGCTATTGCTGGCTTTTGAGTTCCATTTACGCTATGTTACTATTCACCCATTTTATGATGGCAACGGGCGCACGGCGCGCATTTTCACCAATCTGATACTAATAGCGCACGGCTATCCGCCTGCAATAGTCAAGACGGAGGACAAGGAGGTTTACGGTCGTTACCTCGCCGATATACAAGTATATGGCGGCGAAGCGGACGCTTTTTATACTTTTATGGCGCAACAGGTACTCGAGGCGCAAAACTTGATATTAGCGGCGATTAGTGAGGCGTAAAAAATTAGATATAGGATTTTTACGTTCCCGAATTTAACACATAAATGCAATTTTTGGTTGAAGGTCGTAAGGAACGCGTAAAACTTAAGTTGGACATTTTGGCTTGTCTTTTGCTTCAATACTGCTTCACTCAATAAGTAACGTAGCTCGGCTACGCCCCTTCTTTCGTTCATTGTCTTGAAGCAAAATCCTGCACAAAAAATCTGTCCAAATTAAATTCTACGCATTCCTAAAGTTAAAAAACGTGTAAAAAACTTAGGAATGGACATTACTAAATAGCAATAAAAAAAACCAAATGTTTACAGATTTCAACCTCAAATTATCCGTCATCAGTGCCTTGCATGATTTGGGATATTACACCGACGAAGCCAAAAAAATAAGCGATGCGCAGGAAGATTGGGAAAATCCATATAGCCCGATTCCTGCGGTGTTGGAATATTATCAAAACCTGGAGCTTTCCGCCGACTATCTCGCAGAAATAGAAACCTTAAATCCCGACGGCGGCGATTTGGTGTATCAATTTTTAACGACTTCGTGGGACGGCGAAGATGAACAGTTCGATATTTCTTCGCTCGAGGGTATCGAGCAGTTGGTTAATCTTAAATCGTTTGCGCCGAGCAGCATGATTATTAGCGACGGCTTGGACTACGCGCCTTTATTGGCGTGTCCGAAATTAGAGTCTGTCGATGCCGCTTATCTTAAAAAAGATATTTATACTTTCGAGGTCGTTCGCGAATTTAGAGCCAAAGGAATTGATGCCGAATTGAGAGAATTTGACCTCTCGGAAGACTTTAAAATCTTGTATGCAAAACATTTTCCATTGCTCGAAAAGGTCGAAAATTATGCACAAATCGTATCGTTTTGCACCAATTACTACGACGATTCTCTTGCGCCAAGCCCTATCAATATTAAAATTGGAGTAAAAAAAGAGCCGATAACTGGACTACAAAAGCTGCCTTATCCGAAAGATTTTCTGGAGTGGCACGCTTCGTATGGCAATATCGAGCTGTTTATAGGTCAGTTTGTGGTGCGGACAACGCAACAAACTGCCAAAAGATTAGAACATTTTGCGACGGTACTCACGGCGCATAATTATCTGTATTTGACACAAGACAGAGCTAATAATATCTATGTTTATGACCTTAACGATGCCAAAAATCCGCAGATAATGCGGATAAATGCCGATGATTACTACGCTACCGATGATTTAGAGGCGTTTTATTTGGCGTTTTATGGCGGTTGCAGCTACGACGAGGAGACGGAAACTTATATCAATCCCTACCTTTTAGATACGCCTTTTGTCTTTGACGAAGCTAATAATTACAATATCAAATCTTTGTATATCCAAAAAATTATACAAGAGAAAATGACCTACATTTGCGATACTTTTTTTGAATTATTGGTTGGGCAAACCTTAGAAACATTTGAAAGATTCAAAACAAAATACGGCGTTTTTCACCCCGAAATCAAGCACTATTTAGGCAAACATTGGGGTATTCCGTACAATAAAGGCGTAGATTATTACAAAAATAAACAATTAGATTTGGCAGAAAAAGAGTTTTTAAGGTCGGTAGCCATCAAACCTAACGCGCATTCTTACTCTAATTTGGGGCAAATATATGACAAAAAGGGGCAAAAAGAAGCCGCAATTACCTATTTTGAAACTGGAATTGAAGTAAATCCTCGATATCCGTTGAGCCATAATAATTTGGCTTTTTTGTATTACAGCCATAAAGAATATGATTTGGCTTACGATACCATTGTTTACGGGTTGCAGTGCTGCCGAGAGCATGCTACGTCTTACCTGACGAAGGCAGAAATATGCTTTGAGTTAGATAAAATGGACGAATTTTATGAAGCCTTAGTAAACGCCGCCGTACTCGAAGGCGACCCAAAAGATTGCGCCTCAAAAATTGAGAAAGCACTCAAAAAGGAGTCAGAATACAAAGCCGTTTTGCAGATGTACGCGGCTGGGCTGGCGGAAGTAAGCATCGATACCGATTTTATTGGCCGTATCGATTGTGTCAATGATGACCTGAATAGAGCCGTTTTTAATGTGAAGACAGATGCCGATGATTTTTACAATTGGAAAAGATTAGCCGATGAATTATTTGAAATAAACGATTTTAAAAACGCACTAAATGCCTACGAAACGGCTAAAAAATGGGGCGATAAAGCACCTGATTTTTATTTTTTATTGAACTTAGGTGCTTGCTATAATGCGCTTGATAATGTGCTGTTGGCAAAATATTACTTTCATAAAGTAAGCCTTATATTTGAGCAAGATAGCCGAGCTGTGATGAATTTATCTATCATATATTTTAGAGCGCAAAATCCGAAAAAAGGCTTTCATTTTTTAGCTAAAACGTTGGCTGCAAACCCAAATAAACCTGGAGTTTATGCTAGTTACGGCTATTATTTGCTCTTTTATGGCGATTATAAAAAGGCAACGCCTTTTATAGATACTGGAATAGTGCGCGGAAATGCGTCAAATTCTTATCTAAATCGTGGTCACGTTTATCTTATCGAGCAGCAAACAGCAGACGCAGTTATTGCTTATGCCCGCAGTTTTTGGGGTTTTAGGAATGCCGCGAAATTTTGGGCTGATTTCAAAAGCGATTATGCCGCTTTGGAGCAATATAATATCAGTAAAGCCGCGTATTTGGAGTTGATACCTCGCATAGCGTTTCAAATTGAAAAGGGCTGCACGACGCTCGAGGATTATGCGGCATTGTGGAGCAAAAGCATAAAAAAATATGACGCTGTCGAACCCGAATGTTTAGATAAATTGGAAGCAATGGCTTATCCTAACGTGTTCGTAGATTGGATAAAATTGGGTAATCACACTTACAGTCTGCCTATTCCTGATGAAGACGCAGATGACTACAAACTGCGCATTTTCAATACAGAAAATATAGAAGAAGAGGCAAAAATGTATGATTTTTTAGCCGAAAATGATTACCTGATTTTTGCAGAAACACTAACTGGCGAATGCCGCTTTTATGCTTTCGATACCCAAAATAATAATAAAATTGTTTATTTTTCATCGGATTTATATGACCTTGATGATATTTATACAGGACTCGAAAACGATGAGTTAATGCGTTTGGTGTTTGAGCATAATCCCGATTTGAAGTTTGAAAATGAAGCAAAAACGCAGCTAAAAACACAATCAAAATATGTGAGAAACTATATCGAAACGCATTTAGCGGACGCTGTTTACGAAAATTTTGAAGCATTTTTGAAAGATAAATCGCAGGAGATTTTAGATAGTATCAATTAAAAATAATATGGAAAACGAACTTAAAAGCGCACTGTATCAAGGCGATAATTTTAGCGTCGCAGAATTAGTTGGATTGAAATTAGAACAACTATTTTTTCATTCCCGATAATCACGTTTAATTTAAAACATAGACTTATAATTTTTTATAACAATTTAACCAAAATCAAACAAAAAATATGGGATTTTTATCTAATTTATTAGGAAACGCAGGTGTAGCTCCAATTGAAGAGTTAAAAGCAGAGTTTGGAAATTTAATTACGGAGAACGAAATAATCGAAATAGGATTTAAACTTTTTCGAGATGTATTTATTTTTACAAATAAACGCCTTATTTTAGTCGATAAACAAGGATTGACAGGTAAAAAAATTGAATATTTGAGTATTATGTACAAAAATATTTCAAAATTTAGTATTGAAACTGCGGGAGACTTGGATTTAGATGCAGAGCTAAAAATTTGGATATCGAGCGAAACTAATCCAAGTGTATCTAAAAGATTTAACAAGCAAGTTAATATTTATGATGTTCAAAAAATATTGGCAAACCACGTTTTGAATTAAAGCGATATTTCCCTCACTATCTCCATTTTTTCCTTATCTTTGCGAAGAATTTTCATTGGCGCGAAGCCAAAAAAATAGAAAAATACTATGCCAAAAATATCCGAACGCGGCGCAACCATGCCCGCATCGCCTATCCGCAAACTCGTCCCGTTTGCCGAAGCCGCCAAACGCGCTGGCAAAAAAGTGTATCACCTCAATATCGGGCAGCCCGACATCAAAACGCCGCCGCAAGCCCTGCAAGCCGTCCGCGACGCGGATATTAGCGTACTCGAGTACAGTCATTCGGCTGGTTTTGAGAGCTACCGCCGCAAGCTCGTAGGCTACTACGCGAAGTACCAAATCACGCTCGATTACACCGATATTATGGTGACCACAGGTGGCTCGGAAGCCTTGTTTTTCGGTATGTTTAGCGGCTTAGACGCAGGCGACGAGGTGTTGATACCCGAGCCGTTTTATGCCAATTACAACGGCTTCACTCGCGCAGGTGATATAGAGGTGCGCACGGTCACGGCGCGCATAGAAAACGGCTACGCGCTGCCGCCGATAGCGGATTTTGAGCGACACATCACGCCAAAAACTAAGGCGATTTTGATATGCAACCCGAGTAACCCGACGGGTTATTTGTATTCACGAGAAGAGCTTTTGCAGCTCCGCGACCTCTGCCTCAAATACGATTTATTCCTATTTGCCGACGAGGTGTATCGCGAATTTTGCTACGATAAAGCGCAGTTCACCTCCGTTCTGACCCTCGAGGGCTTGGAGCAACACGCCGTAGTGATTGACTCAATCTCCAAACGCTACTCTGCCTGCGGTGCGCGCATCGGCGCGCTCGTAACGAAGAACAAAGATATGATGGCTGCCGCGCTCAAATTTGCGCAGGCGCGCCTTAGTCCGCCTACGCTCGAGCAGATTTTGGCGGAAGCCACCATCGACGTAGAAGACAGCTATATCACGACCGCTGTTGCGGAATACGACCGCCGCCGACAACTCGTCGTGAGCCGCCTCAACGCAATGGAAGGTGTGGTTTGCCCAACGCCAGGGGGCGCGTTTTACGTCTTCGCGCAACTGCCAATAGACGACTCCGACCGCTTTTGCCAATGGCTCTTAGAGGATTTTTCGCTCAACGGCGAAACGCTGATGCTCGCGCCAGGCGGCGGTTTTTATGCTACCAAAGGCTTGGGTAAACAAGAGGTACGCATGGCGTATGTCCTGAATACCACCGACCTCACGGCAGCAATGGATT
>JAYWGJ010000423.1:0-12193 GCA_043778315.1 Saprospiraceae bacterium
CGGGCGCGTCCGTTATTGGTTTTGGTATAATCGATGCGGTCTATTTGTGCCAAACCAAAACTGTTATCTGTATAAATTGCGTTGCCGCTAACGCCCTCAAAACCCTCCATAAACGGCAATACCACGGGTGCATTCGCTACGTTTTTGATGATAGTGGTGTTCGTATTATTATCTGTTTGGGTGTCGCCCGAACGTGTGACCGTCGTTTTGATGCTATATATATTCGCTGCCGCGAGATTAGCGGTAGTCGTGAAAGTATAGGTTTGTGTACCGCCTGCGGCGATGCTTAAAGTGCCTGTTGTCTCGCTAATAATCCTGCCGCCGTTGATTTGGTAGCTCACGGGTAACGTGCCGCTAAACGCGGTATTGTCTAAATTGCGGATTGTAATCGTGATATTTTGGGCTGCCGTAAGCGCAATAGGTGTGTTGAGCCTGCCGTTGAGTGGTGCGGTCAGTGCGTCCAATTGCATATCGTTATCGAGGGCAGCGAGGGTACACGCACCGCCGCTTGGCGTGATAGATTGGTCTATTGCCCGTCGTCCGCTTACGCCGCTTTTCACTGCGCGCACCGTGACGTAATAGGTTTTGTTGGCGGTCAAGCCGCCCAATAAGTAGGTGGTAGTTGGAGCGGTGACGGTGGCAACTGTCGCCATGTTTACACCGTCAAAAACCATCACGTTGTACGCCGTGGCACCTGTTACCGCCGTCCAATTGAAGTTAATATAGCCCGCGCAAGGGTTGGTGAGCGTGATAGTTGGTACGCCGAGTATCGCGAAATCCACGTCGCTCGCGTCGGTGAGGGCTGTACTGTTGCGGCTCACGCGGACTCGCGCTTGCGTAGTATTGATGGTGGGAATAGTCCAGTCTAATTTGCGAACATTGGCAGCTACGGTATTGTTGATGACGGTATAAGAGCTTCCGCCGTCCGTCGAATACTCTACGGTAAACGTGTTGCTATTGCTGCCGAATGCGTCCCAACGTATGGTTTCGGTCTCGCCAGCCACCCATTTCTCCTCGCCTGTCGGGTACGTTACCGACACCAACGGCATTAGTATCTCGTAGGTCAAGACGTAGTTTTGGTTGGCAAAAGGAAGATTAAACCCAAATATATTAGCGGTATAACTGCCGCTTGCAGGGTTATCTATCGTAATTTGTTCGGTGTTATTGAGGTGGTCTGCGCCTTGCGTAGCTACGGTTGCAGGATTGACGGGGTCTAATTTCCACGGCAGCACCGTTGTCGCCGACGGCGTAGTAATAGAAAGGTCGAGGTCGTTCACTAAGGCAGGATTGGCAAAAGCGGCAGCTTCGCGGTCGAGCCAATGCAGCAGCACGCGGAGTTGCATTGCGCCCGTCGGGACGGTAATTGTATGCGTGTTTGTCGCGCTTGTTGTAGTTAAAGTCGCAGAAATGAAGTTGCCGTTTTCTATACTTTCCACCGCACGGCGGAGGTTCAGCACGCCGTACCCGTATTTGTAGTCGGGTCCTGTGTTGCCGTAGTCGTCGGCGGTATTCATCATCACGGCTTTCAGGAGCGCGCCCTTTGGTTGCGCGCCCGCGTTCAGTTGCTTGTATCTTTGTGTCAATAATGCCGCTCCTGCGGTAACGACGGGCGCGGCTTGACTCGTGCCGCCCGAGGCGTTGTAAGAGTCGATGCCGCCGAGCGAGGAGGTAGAAGTAGATGCGCCGCCGCAGGCGAGTATATCGGGCTTGATGCGTCCGTCGCGAAGAGGTCCTATCGCCGAGCCGATATTGAGCGTTCCGTCGGGTTCTATATTACCTACGGCAATGGTGTTTTTGGCAGACTGATACGCCGCGTACACCGTTCCGTAGCCGAGCGAAAACGGCGCGCAAGTGAAAGTACCCGAGTTACCCGCCGCAAAAACGTGGAGAAGCTCAGGATTGTTGCGCATCTGATTGTCCACATAATTGGAAATAGGGTCGTAAAACCCGAATGATGCACAATTATTATTGCTTACTGCATAAGAGTTGTTGGTGACGCGCACGCCGTAGTTAGTGAGGTACTCGGGCGCGGTAGCTATCACAAAATCGTATAGGTCGCTCACTACTTTCAGCTCGGGTGCAATGCCCATCATACGCGGGTCCATCGCGCCGTTGCCCGCGAGTATCCCCATGACGTGCGTGCTATGAAAAATCAGTTGATTAGTGCTTCGATGTTCTACTCGAGTTAAGTAATCGTTATGTATTGCGTCGCCCAAGTCGCCCATACCTACCGTTTCGCCCGTACCGAGCAGGTTGCGACCGCCTGCACGGGTAAGCGTGTTAGTAGCGTGTACTTGTCGGGTTTCGTAGTTAAGCGGCTGCGGCGCGGGCGGCGCATCGACTATAAACTGAACAAACGGCAACGCCGCTATTGCCTCAATATTGCTTACGGTATTGGTAATATTAGCGGTAATGATGCCGCCAGCCGCTTTTTTATCGGAGATTAGCGCAAAGCCAAACGCTTGTTGTGTCTGCATAAACGCAATAGCAGCAGGTGCGGAAACGTCTTTGTGGAGTAGGATTTGCACGGCAACGGAGGTGCTGCCGTCAGGTGTTTTTTCGCTTTGCGCAACCAAGGAGTTATGCCGTTTGTCGCGGGTGTCGATGCTCAGTTCGGCTCTCGCGCCAAGCTGACGAAGGAGTCGCGCCGATGCGTTGGGCGTAAAGATGCGCGGGTCTGCCGAAACGAAGTACGCCCGTCCGCCGATGTACTCGAGGAGGTGCAAACCCGATTGCTCGAGGCGCGCCTCGTCGGGTAAGTTGATAAACTGAACTATCGAGTAGAGGCGACCGCTCCACTGCGCGGTTGCGGCGCGTTGTTGTGCGTTTTTTGTTGCGGTAAGCACACCCGTAGCAGCAGGCTCAGGCGTTCGCGCACCCGTATTCACAAACGGTACACTATGTATATAGTGTGCATCGCTTTGCGCGGTAGGTAGATTGCTTTGCGCAATAGGTAGATTGCTTTGCGCAATAATAATATTGCCCGTTTGGGCAACACAAAAAGCGAGAAATAGGACAGGAGTAAGTAACGATTTTAGCATAATAAATGGGTATTTATTTATAATGGAATGACTTTTTATATTTATGTAACAAAAATACGAATGTTTTAGTTACTACGCTTATCCGTCTGAAATATTTGACGAAAAAAGGATTATTGGTAAGACGAAAAAACAAGGAAGAAAGATGTATATTTATTGATATACGGTGTTTTTGAGTGTTTTCTTTTGTCATATTTTACAGAAACAAGTACAAATAGCAAGCGTATTAGGCTATGTA
Source organism: Saprospiraceae bacterium (assembly GCA_043778315.1). Taxonomy (GTDB): domain Bacteria; phylum Bacteroidota; class Bacteroidia; order Chitinophagales; family Saprospiraceae; genus JBEEMU01. The sequence continues at coordinate 3,277 of JAYWGJ010000423.1, forward strand.
ATGCTTTGGCAAAAACAAATAAACGACTAATTAAATAGTATTAAATGGTATTTTAATGAAATTTTATTCATTTTCAATTATTCAAACGACTGTATTCAAAATAATATATGGTTTTTTATTGTAAAAACGAAATAAGCCATATTTGTTGTTTGATGCGGCTATTTTTAGCAATACTAACCAAAAAAGTACGCATACTTAACGAAAAATCATTTTGGCTTGTAGTTTATTATTATTATTGAATATCTTTGTTGTAGATTTGTGTTAAGGCTGTCACACTTTATACAAATAAATTTATTTTTACTTTTTTATAATATCCCCAATATCTCTATTTTAACAAATAATATTTTAACGAAATCATTTATGAAAAAATTATTAACAATTGTATGCGTGTTATTAGCTTACAGCTATGCAAACGCGCAATTTACTACTCCTACCGTTAATGGTACTGTTGCGGCTGGGGAGTACGGCACACACACCGACGGACAGAATAAACAGGCGACAAACGGCGGCTCTTCCACTTGGTACTGTACTTGGGACGCTACTTTCGTTTATTTTGCGGTAGAGGGTGCAAACGTAGGAGAGTTTGCAAGTGTGTATTTTGATTTTAATCCAACAAAAGCGGGTAATGTAGGTACAGCAGCCGACGGCTCTACCTTCAAAAACTGGGACGGGCCGAATCACGATATTCCGTTTAGAGCCGACGGCGCGGCGCACGTCAAAGACACTTATAACGAATTGTACAAAGCAGACGGCGCAGGCGCGTGGACATCTGTGCGTGCAGGCGGCGTAGGAGGGTTGAGCGGCACAAACGATGTTATGACAGGGTTTTCGGCTACAAGTGGTAGCAATCGCGAGTTTAAAATACGCTGGACGGACTTGAACACGGCTGGTTTGCCTACGTCGTTCCGTTGGATTGGTATGATTACTTATAATAACGGCAGCTACGCCAAAGTACCTGGTAATAATCCGACAGGCACGGCAAACGGCGGCAGAAACACGGGCGCGGATAACTATTTCTATTACGAAATACTCAGTACGGCTACGGGTGCAGCAACTAAGCCGTTTGCGGTGCAGAGCTTCACTTGTTATGACCACAACGTAAATACAGGTGCGGCGGACGCATTTGTGTATAATACGCCTGGTTTACCCGCTACACTCTACAATTTTGTAGTGAACGATTACAGCACCGACAACACTGATAATGTGCCTTCAACGTTTTTGAACAGTGCCAATTATTCTAATCGCGTATATTTGAATAACAGCATCACGGTACAAAATGACTTGTATGTGGCAATGGGTTCGTCGCTCGTGACGAATACGAACGCTGTACCGACTATTACGATGAACGGCACAAACGGGCATTTGACCATACAAGGACGTTTGGGTGCTAACCCGCAAGACGGCACGGCTGCCGACGTAGCGGCTACCGATATGCGTTTCGTTTTTGACGGCACTACTTATTTTATGAATACGGGCGGCTTGTCGCAAGACCGCGTTCGGTTCAGCGATATTACCATCAATGCGGGTAAGAGCTTTTTGGCAGACGTTGCGGCAGGCAATAGTATTTATGAAATACAAGACGGCGCGCTCACTAATAACGGTATCTATAATATGTGGTCAAGCAATACCAATTATGCCGACGTATTTACGCGCGGTGACATCAACGCTTATCATAATGAAGTCACGTTTCAAGGCAGTGGTGTATTCACATTCAATAAATTAGGTATTGGTCGTCGCGGAACGGGCGGCATCAACTTGTCGCAAGCAGCAGGCGACCCTAATTTTTTGACCCCGAACGCTACGCAAGACGTAACTTTAAATATTAAAGGTAACTTTGCTAATTATGCAGAGTTTCGCGGCGTAAACGGTACGGGCAAACTCCGTTTGGTATTTAACGGTACGCAGGCGCAAAAGATAATGGGCAACTACGAAGAAACCCGTCGCCAAAATAGCAATACAGGCGATGCTATCGCAGACGCTAATTCTGCTGGTTTTCCGAATACAACGGGCGGGGCGGCTAACGATATTCCGCGCACGGTAATCCCTTATTTAGAAGTGAACAACGGCAATATTGTGAGTTTTGAGACTGACCCTGTCTATGGTTTTCAGGGCAACGCAGCGCAAGACTTAAGTACTAGCGTGAACACTAATATACGTTATATGGTCACCAAAGAACTCAAATTGACAAGCGGCAGATTGGTGACCCGCAACGACGTAACCTGCCCTACACCTGGCACAGATTACCACATCGTTAATTTGATGGACGGCACTACGCTCACGGGCGGTTCTAACGGCAGCTATGTAGATGGACCGATTCGTTGGGAGGTAAAAAATACAGGTTTACCAAAAACGCGCATCTTCCCTACGGGTAAAGGCGCAACGACCTATCGTCAGCAAGACCTCAACGCTGTGGCAGGTAGTAATATAATAGTGTATCAAGGTGAGTTATTTAATTGTGTACCCGCTTACACTATGGGCGCGGCTTCGCAGAATAGCAAAGGTGGTGCCGAAGAAATACTCGCGATACCGGGCGTACACCACTGGAAAATGCACGAAGATAATGATAATGTATATAGCGCGGAGACGTTTACTGCTAATATTACGTTTCATTACGAGTCTGACGATTACGGTTTGACGAGCGCGTCGAGCAAGTTTCGTATGGTCAAAAATATAGGTGGTAATAGCCAATGGTACAATTTTGGCGGTACGGCTTCGGCGGCTACGTCGGGCGTTATCACTACCGATAACTTTATGTCGTTGAGCGATTTCACGCCAGGTGCGGTAGGACCAACGCCGCTGCCCGTTACCTTGTTGTCTTTTGACGTTACCCGCAAAGGGAAAACGGTAGCTGTACAATGGGCTACCGCGAGCGAAAAAAACAATGATTATTTTGACGTGGAACGCAGCATCGATGGCGGCAAAAGCTATGCGTCTATCGGTATAGTACATGGCAACGGTACTACCGCTACGCAAAAACAATATATGTTTAATGATAATAATCCGTCGCAAACGGACGAAAACTGCTACCGTTTGAAACAAGTGGATTTTGATGGCAACTACGAATACACGGATATTAAATGTGTGAATTTTGGCGCGGTAAATACCGCAGTTAAGGTTCGCCCGAATCCTGCTTCCGACCGCCTGCAAGTGAACTTGGCAGCCGACACGAAAGGCAGCAGCGAAATACAAATCATCGATATGCTCGGTCAAGTTGTGCATACACAAGTAATTGACGCTGGCGCGCAAATGGTGAACTTAGAGGTGCAAAACTTAGCATCGGGCGCGTATATTCTGCGTGTACAGACAGGCGCGCAGGCGAGCGTAGTGCGTTTTGTGAAAAACTAAACTACTGGGAGGGCGGTAATTTATTCCGCTCAAAATAAACTAGTGGGAGAGCAGTAATTTATTCCGCTCAAAATAAACTCTATTTTTACAATAAAAAAAGCGACCTGTTCCGTAGTGGAGCAGGTCGCTTTTTATTATTATGTAATAAATTTAGCTTCTTTAGGTGTTTTTCTTCTTAGAAATCCAAAATTCGTGATTCTTATCGAGAAAAACGATGTGAAAAATATTGTCTTCAAAATGTCCAATAATACACTCTTTACCTTGTATGTGCATAGAACACCAGACTACATCTGGCAGAACGTGCTTAGGATGTTCAAATGCTGTACTGGGAGGAAAATCTACCTTTGAATATTGCTTTATCATCTGTTGAGTGGTTGCTTGAACTCTTGTGAGTTGGCATATTTCTCTTAGTTTATTTATTGCCAAAGCTAAAAGATTTTCTTTTTCCCAATCCTCAAAATCTTGACCTTGATTTCTGTCGAAATCTCTAAAGCTTAAAACAATTAACGGCTCTCTTCTGCCTTGTTTTAGCTCTATACCTTTTAGCTCTCTTTGATATAAGTCACCCTTTTTTTCTTTAAATTTATTTTGCCTCCCCATATAAAAGTTTATTTAGTTTAAGGTCAATATCAAAATAAGGAATTGCACCATATTTGCCTTCAAAATAATTTTTGTCAAATGCAGATTTGCTTCTAACTATATCAGACTTAAAATCTGCTAGTGAGATTAATTCAGATGCTCCGAACTGATTTTTTTCTACAAACCAGATTTGGTCTCTTCTAAAAGTTTCCTTATTAAGAAGAGATATGTCGTGAACAGCGCAAATTAGTTGAGCTTTTTTCATGTTGCATTCATGGAAAAAATCAATAAGTCTCAGTGTTAGGTGCGTATGAAGTCTTGAATCCAGCTCGTCTATAACTAATACTTTACTATTTTTTAAAGTATCATACCATGGTCCAAGTAAATAAAGTAATTTTTTTGTCCCTTCACTTTCTTGTTTGTCAAAGTTGAAAGGAATAGTATCTATAAATACATTATTTTCATCGTATTTTCTATGATACGTCAATAGAAAATCACGTTTTGATTTTTTCGGATTAATACTTGAAAGGATATTAATTATTTCCTCGTCGTCTTTTTTATCTTTGAGCGCATCAAACTCGATTTCAATTTCATTTACATCTTCCTCATTTGTTGAAAGATTTGAAATTTCAAGGTACTTAATGAAATGCAATACCCAGTTGAAGAAATCTTTGTCCGATTTTAGTTTATCAATGGTGTATCTCTTATGTCCTCTATCATAAGTACCATTGATTATATTAAATTGCTTAAACCAATCTACTATGCTTGAAGAAGTTTCTTTACCAAGCGTAGCAAGAATAGAAAGAAATAGTACATTTTCTTTTACATCGCTTTCTTTGCCTAAACCCTCTTTGAAAGCGGATTTATTTATTTCTATATGTTGTAAATTTCTTCTGAATAAATACACTTCTTTACTGGTTGTGTGGTATAACCATTCTGCGACAACTTTATCATAATCTATCTCGAAGCCATATCTATATTTGGTATCACCATGAATAAATGATATTTCAAAAAATGTAGTTTCATTTTCTGACTTTGAATTAAGTGCAAACTTTTCTAATGGAAATTTTCTATCTGTATCGTCCATTAAAGCATCACGAAATGAGTTTAAAATAATTTGTTTCATGAAAGCCATTGCTTTTAACAGATTACTTTTTCCGCTTGCATTATTACCATAAACTACAGTAGATTTCAATAAACTTAGTTTATTGTCAACGGAAATGGTATGAGTGCCGTTGTGTTCTTTGAATGATTTTGCAGTAACCATCGAAAGTGTTGTTAAGTCTTTGAATGACAAAAAATTTTCAACTTTGAATTCTATAATCATTTTTATTTTTTTAAATTACGCTGCAAAGGTACGACATAATTAATAATTTGCAAGTTATTTCCAAATTATTAATTATAATTTAAAATTGGTACTATTTTTTACTTTGATTTAGTTGGTTTTGCCACTATCGCCGCGTTGTACGCCGCTTCTACGCGCATTTTGAAATCAGAAAAAGCGTTCATGAAATTGGTAAACGCTTCGTAAGGCGAGTTGTAGGGCGAAAAGTATTTATGCACGTCGCCGTCCGACCAAAATTTGGTACACATATAATAGAAGTGGTCGGAGGTTTGTAAGTATTTCCAGTCGCGCAAGATGTCTTTGTCTTTGATGACGCGGATTTTGGCTTCGAGGTCGTAGAGGCTGTCGAAGGAATCGTCTTGCAGGTCGTTGCCGAGCCACGCCGATAGGTCGCGCTCTTCGTCCGCCCAGGAAATTGCATTCGGAACGTGCAGTCTATCAACGGGTTGCAGGACGGTAGCGGCTTCGGTCGGCGTGACGAACGAGTAAGGGCTTTCGTTAAACACGCGCTCGGGCAGGTGTTTCATAAACTCAAAAATGCCTGTTTCCTCCCATTGATGCTCACCAAAGGTTTCGTAATCCATAAAAAGATTAATCACCTCTTCGTTGTCGGGAACTTCGTTGAGCCAGCCCACAAATTTTTCGGTCGTGAGCGGAAAGTCGCCCCACGAGCGTTGCGAAAAGCGAAAAGCAATATCGTCACTCAACCTGAAATTTTTGAGTAGCAATTTCAGTTTCGGATTGATGGCGTTGCAATACGCAAAATTGGGGCTACGCCAGCCCAGAATGTGTTTTGCACCTTCGGTGATTTGTGCGATATAACCCATTTCGGCGACCATTTCGCCTATCGCATCGTTGTAAATCAATTCCGTATTGCGAAAAACTTTGGGCGTTTGCCCAAAATAATGCTCCATCATTTGGCGGTGAATGCGCACCTGAGAATGAAATTCGTCTTTGCTTTTGAGCGCGGCGAGCGAGTGCGAGTAGGTTTCGTCGATAAACTCTACGCAGCCCGTTTTGGCTAATTCTTGGAACGAATACAGTACGTCGGGCGCGTATTCTTCACATTGCGACAAGAAGACACCCGAAATAGAGAACGAAAACTTGACGCGGTCGCCGTATTTATGTATCAAATCCAATAAAAGTTTATTGGTCGGCAGGTAGCATTTTTGCGCTACTTTGCGCATAATAGTGCGGTTCGCGTAGTCGTCCCAGTAATAATGGTCGTTGCCAATATCAAAAAAGCGGTATTCTTTGATGCGGTACGGTTGATGTACCTGAAAGTAAAAACATATAGAGCGCATAGAATAAGTAAGAGAATAAGTAAGAAAATGAGTAAGATTTTATGGATTATTTATTACGCTGCAAAATAGGTATTTTATTTGAACTGTAACTGTAAAAGGATAAAATTTATTCTAAAATAAAACATTTGCACAATGAATATATGGATTTGTGATTCAATGAAAAGGGTTTTTATTGTTTTTGTTATTGTAAACTAATTAAAAACCTACCATTCTTACCATATTTTTGTTTAATTTTGTGGCTTAATACAATCATTTTTTATGTCGAGGATATTAATAAAACAAGCGTTTTTGGTGAACGAAGGCGAAACGACCCGAGCCGATGTACTTATCGATGATGGTCGGATTGTAGGCATCGACCACCATATTCGTACTCGCGCAAGTCGCCGTATCGATGCTGACGGCTTGTATTTACTGCCTGGCATCATCGATGACCAAGTGCATTTTAGAGAGCCGGGTTTGACGCATAAAGCGACGATAAAAAGCGAAAGTCGGGCTGCGGTTGCAGGCGGCACAACGTCGTTTATGGAGATGCCGAACGTGAAGCCGCCGACGCTCACGCAGGCACTTTTGGCTGAAAAATATGCGATTGGTGCGCGCACTTCACTGGCGAATTACTCGTTTTTTATGGGTGCGAGCAACGATAATATCGCGGAGGTTTTGCTGACCGACCGGCGCACCGTTTGCGGTGTAAAAATATTTATGGGTAGCAGCACAGGCAATATGTTGGTGGACGACGCGGCGGTACTCGAGCGACTTTTCGCGGAGTGCAAAATGCTGATTGCGGTGCATTGCGAAGACGAAAAAATAGTCCGCGCTAACGAAGCCGCAGCCCGATTGCAGTACGGCGAAGCGGTGCCGTGGGCGGCGCACGCGGATATAAGAAATGTAGCGGCTTGTTGGAGTTCGTCGTCGTTTGCGGTTGATTTAGCTAAAAAATACGACACACGCTTGCATATTTTGCATATTTCTACCGCAGATGAGTTAGTTTTGTTTGATAATACGCTGCCGTTGCACCAAAAACGAATTACTTCGGAGGTTTGTGTGCATCATTTGCATTATAATAGTGATGATTATACTACAAAAGGTAGTTTGATTAAGTGTAACCCTGCCATAAAAGCAAAAAATCATCAATCTGCCTTGCTTTCCGCGCTTTTAGACAACCGTTTGGATATAATAGCGACCGACCACGCGCCGCATACTTGGGACGAAAAACACGCGGCTTCTTATTTTGATACGCCTTCGGGCGTGCCGTTGGTGCAACATTCGTTGAATATCATGCTCGGGTTTCACCGCGAAAATAAAATCAGTATCGAGCGCATCGTAGAGAAAATGTGTCACGCGCCTGCCGACTGTTTTCGAGTACAAGAACGCGGCTACGCTCGCGAGGGTTACTGGGCGGATTTGGCGTTGGTGGACGTAGAAAAACGCTGGACGGTCACGCCGCAAAACACGCATTACGCTTGCGGCTGGTCGCCGATGATGGGCGAAACGCTACAAGGCGAAGTGCAGCACACGTTCGTAAGTGGGCATTTGGCGTATAGTAATGGCGTTTTTTTTGAAGAAAAAATGGGGGAGAGGTTGTTGTTTAGATGCGAAGAAGATTTTTAGATGCGAAGAATGTTTTTTAGATGCGGAGGATTTTTTTTTAAACGCAGACGGAAGAACTTTTTTAGACGCGAAGAAAATTTTTTTTAAACGCAGAGAAGCGGAGAGGCAAAGAGGCAGAGTGAATAGGTTTTTTTAGTGCAAAGATGCGGAGGAGATTTTTTTAGATGCGGAGGGTTTTTTATTGCAAAGATGCGAAGAGAGTTTTTAAATGCAAGAAAACTTTTTTAGACGCGAAGAAATTTTTTTTTAAACGCAGAGAAGCGGAGGGGCAAAGAGGCAGAGTGAGTAGGGTTTTTTATTGCAAAGATGCAGAGGATTTTTTTAAACGCAGAGAGGCAGAGTTTTTATAGATAGATAGGGCAATGAACGGAGTAAGCAAAGGTTTTTTATTGCTACGCAAAAAAAGTTACTCAAATTTCAGCAAATATATTACTTTAAAAATAGTTTAATTTTCAATACAAAAATATGCACCGTTCTGGTTTTGTAAATATAATTGGTCGCCCGAATGTGGGCAAATCGACCTTGATGAACGCCCTCGTCGGCGAGCGCATGAGCATCATCACGCACAAGCCGCAAACGACGCGGCATCGCATCATCGGCATCGTGAATGGCGAGGATTTTCAGATTGTGTTTTCGGACACGCCTGGCATCGTCCGCGACCCGATATACAAGATGCACGAGGCGATGAACCGCTTTGTACACTCTACTTTTGAGGACGCAGATGTGATGCTCTTCG
>JAYWGJ010000424.1:0-12155 GCA_043778315.1 Saprospiraceae bacterium
CTCCAATTGCCCTCCAAAATAATTGATTTTTTCAGCCTCCGCAATGCCCTCTTTTTGCTTGGCGCAATACTAATAAGTGTATCGACTGCCTTGTACAAAGGCTATTTACGCCTCCCTTTTTCGCCCGTTAGTGCCTACGACGCTGTCCCGCATAGCTCCGCGTTAGTAATAGAATGCGCGCCATACACCAAAGCGGCGCGCGTGCTAAACAGCGCGCCTTATTCGGGGCTTGCGGCGTGGTCGTGCGTCCAGAAAATAGGCGAAGACACCGATTTATTGCAAAAAATAGTCGAAAAATCGAAACCAAATCTACTCGCAAGCGGTCGTTTAATCGCTGCCGCGCAAGTATCAAAAGCAAACGATTTCGACTATATTTATATTCTCGATAAACTCACCGAACCGCTACAACTAGCTGGTTTTGCACAAGATTTGGTGGCTTTTCAGCCTAATAAACACAACTACAAATCGCAAACCGTTTACTCTTTTACCTTCGGTAGCGGACGAGCGTTGAGCGTATGTGAAGTGCGCGGCATCGTCATCGCGGCGCGTGAAACCTACTTGGTAGAGTACGCCATCGACCAACTCAATAATTACCAAAACGCGATAAGCAACGACCCCGATTTCAAGGCGGTTGCGAAGGGTTTAGACCCTGTGGCGGCTGTTCGCGTGTTTTTTCAGAGCGCGCCGTCTGCCGCACTTGCCGCTTTGTATTGTAATACAAAAACTATTCAAAACGCCTTTCCGAACCTACAAAGCGTAGGAAAATGGGCTGGAATAGTGCCGCGTATAGCAAAATATGGCTTGTCGCTAACTGGTTTTTTGCAACCTAATAATGCTTTTATGGAGGCATTGCAGAGTAAAAATGCAGCGAGCGACCTAAGCATCGCGAGCGTTTTACCTGATAACACGGCTTGCTTTGCGCAATTTAATGTAGGCGATTTTGCTACTTTTTATCATCGAACAGGCGACAATAACTCGAATATCAATCGCTATTTTGCGTCAAATATCGACCATTCCTTTACTTATCTATTGACCGAACCGACGGGCGAGGATTTCACGAATAATCATATTTTATTATTTAAAATAAACGACGCAGTAAAAACCGCCGCAGGTATGCGCGACTGGTCGCGAGCCTTAGGCAAAGAGGAAATTATCGCGTATCAAAATACGACTATTCAGCATCTTGCGGCAGCCGATTTTAGTAAAAATTTGTTTGGCGCAGGTTTTGATGTTTTGCACAATCCGTATTTTACGATTATCGATAAATATTTAGCTTTCGCTAATACGAATGAGGCGTTGCAGGTGTTGATTGATAAATATAATTTCAATCAAAACTTAGCGAACGAGCCACAATTTATTGATTTTTTGGTACATAATAATACGTTTACCAATGCGTTTTTGTATGCGCGCCCTGCGCGTTGCATGCAGTTGTTGCGTGCCTTTGCAGCAGAAAATACAGCCGAAAATTACCAACAATATTTTGCACAATGGTCTATATTTCAGCAAGTTGCGTTGTCGTTGCGCGAACGCGACGGCGTATTAATTATGCAAACTGTACTACAACCCTCGGGCAACGAAGCACCGAAAGCCGCCGAAAAAACCACCTTACAAGCACCGCAAAATACCGCATCGCTCAACTGGAAAGTGCAGCTACAAGCAGCAGCGCGCACTAAGCCGATTTTGGTAAAAAATGCGACAAATAACGAAACCGAAATATTGGTACAAGACATCAAAAACCGCATTTATTTGATTAGCCGAAGCGGAACGATGTTGTGGTCGCGGCAGTTAGACGAGCCGATTTTGGGCAGCGTACAGCAAATTGATTTGTTTACCAACAAAGAATTAGAATATTTATTTAATACAAAAAGCAAAATTTACGCGATAGACCGCAACGGCAAAGACGCGCAAAATTACCCAATAAAATTGGGTGTTTCCGCCACAAATGGCTTAGTATGTGTGGATTACGACGGCGAGCGCAAATATTTTGTTTATATGGCGTGTAGCAACGGCAATATGTATGGTTTTGAAAAGGGCGGCAAGCCGATTTCGGGCTGGAATCCGTTATTGGTGCGCGGTTGGTTTAGCCGTATTTTGCAGTCTTTTGTTGCCAATAAACGCGAATATTTGGTCGCAATATCGGATAAAGGAACGCTTTATGCGTACAATAGATACGGTTCGCCGCAGTTTTCGCCCGTAATATTGACCGCACCGACGCTCTCTGCGGCGGGCATCGATTTACTCAGCGACCCAATAAAAATAAGCGTTTGCGATACGGCAGGCAATCTCAACATCGTGACGTTAGACGGCAAACGGAGCTTAGGAAAAGTGACGGTTGGCAACAATCGGAACGTGCGTATGGCGGTGTCAGATGTTGGCGGCGACGCATTAAAGGAATATTTGGTGATTAGCGCAAAGCAACTTTGTGTTTATGGCTACCGCAACAGGCAGTTCGGCAAATGGTGGGGCGCAGACCTCAACGACCCGCTCGACGACGTTTTTGAGGTCGGTATTATTGGCAACGCCAAACAAAATATCGGTTTGCTCTCGCGTACCGCCAAACATTTTTATTTACTAGACGAAAACGGTGTTTTATATCCTGGCTTTCCGATAAACGCGACTACGCGCTGCACGATTAGTGACCTTTTTGAGCAGCGAACAAACGTATTAGTCGGTGCGTGCGACGACGTAGTTTATGCTTACACCATTCAATAAAAAAATTTGAATTTAAAATTATAGAAAAAATGAAAATTTGGGCAAATAATATTAAAAATTTGACTGACGCACGCTATTTTGCCGCCTACGAAGTGGCGCAAATCGGCTTTTGTTTAGACCAAACGGACACCGAAAACTGCATCGACGCGACTTTGATGGCGACCATCGCCGAATGGGTGCAAGGCGTAGAAATAGCGGCGCGCATCAGCGACGCGACGAGCGCGACCGAAGCGCATTTATTGAGCGAAAAGCTGCACTTAGATACCTTGGTGGTGGGTTTATTTTACCCTTTGCAGCATTTATCGAACGCGCAAAACGTGATACAAGAAATCGTGATTGATGGGTTTATAGATTGGGAAATGATACGCGCACATGCGGAAACTTACCAAACGAGCCTTGCTTTTCACCTGAATTTCACTAAAAATAATATCAATTGGGCGGAGCTAAAAGCGGCAAAATACCTCGATGCGGTTCGCGATATTTGCGCAAACGCACCCGTTTGGATTCAAATAGATATTGCGCCAAGCGACATAATTGACTTGCAAAAAACACTCAATCCGCATGGTTTTGTGGTGACGGGCGGCAACGAGGAGCGTGTTGGTTTCAAGTCGTTCGAGGACGTGGAAGACACCATTGAGGCAATTTTGGAATTAGGATAAATCAACAAAAAAACCTCCATTTCTATACGAAATGAAGGTTTTTTGTTACGAAACAAGTAATTATATAACAATTTTAGGCATTTAAATGCTTCCAAAGTACATCTTTCAATGTATTTAGATTTTGATTGGCTGCTGCCGAAATAAAAATATGCGGTATTGTTTTGGGTAGAAAACCCGTGATTTCTTGTTGCAACTCCTCGTCAATCAAATCACATTTAGTTATCGCTAATATATGCGGCTTATCGAGCAAATCGGGGTTAAACTGCTCCAATTCGTTCAATAAAATATGGTATTCTTTCATAATATCCTCCGCGTCGCACGGCACCATAAATAATAGCACGGCGTTGCGCTCTATGTGTCGCAAAAAGCGATGTCCGAGTCCTTTGCCTAAGTGCGCATTTTCTATGATACCTGGAATGTCCGCCATCACAAACGAGCGGTAATCGTGGTATTGTACAATACCCAAATTCGGGACAATCGTCGTGAATGGATAAGGTGCAATTTCTGGTTTTGCGGCGGTAATAGCCGCCAACAAAGTCGATTTTCCTGCGTTCGGAAAGCCTACCAAACCTACATCTGCGAGTACTTTCAGCTCCAAAATACGCCACGCCGACTCGCCGAGTTCGCCGTCTTGTGCGTAAAGCGGAGTCTGATTGACCGACGACTTGAAGTGCGCATTGCCCTTTCCGCCGCGTCCACCACGAGCCAAAACCTGCTCTTCGCCGTTTTTGGTTATTTCAAATAAAAATTCGCCTGTTTCTTCGTCGCGTGCGATAGTACCTAACGGCACGTCCAAAATAACATCTTCGCCGCTCGCGCCCGTTTTGAGGTTGTCGCGTCCGTTTCCGCCGCTATCGGCGAGAATATGCTTGCGGTAACGCAAAGCGAGCAACGTCCAAATATTGGAGTTGCCGCGTAAAATAATGTGTCCGCCTCTGCCGCCGTCGCCGCCGTCGGGACCACCTTTTGCGATGTATTTTGCGCGGTGCAAATGTATCGCACCTTCGCCGCCATTGCCACTACGACAATTGATACGAATATAGTCTATAAAATTTTGTTCTGCCATCTTGGCGCAAAGATAGTGTTTTTAAAATAAAATAACGATAAGTTGCTATTTTTTTGTAATATATATGGTAATTTTGTATTATACAGAAAATATATTTATTCGTTTTTAGCTACTTTTTTGACCAACGACGCGTTGGATTTATACTCTGTATTTACTCGTTTCATATAAAAATCAATCTGTCCGATAAGGTGATTGATGTCCGACGAACCGCCTGTATCTATCATCAAATCATAAGAATCGGTGCTGTCTGAATGGTACGCACCGATGCGCAAATGCGCTCGCGAAATAGCCGCCAAACCCGCAAGCTGCGTCGAAGAAGTATTATTAAGGTGTATCAAAAAATCATATTGTGTATTCCAAAACTGTCCTGCGGCTTCCTCTTTGAGCGCGCCAAACCAAGTGAGCATTTTTTTATTCCAAGCCTTAAAAGGAAAATTCTCGATAGGGTCGTTCGTATTCACAAACCCCCTAATATCTACGTTTTTGCCATCTTTGCGTAACACTTCGGCGTAGCGCACGGCTGCTGCACGACTCTCGTCGTTGCCTGCCTCTACCAAAATCCCAAAACTGCGGGCGTTTTGATAGTTGGTGGGGTGGCGCACTATCACGGCATAGTCCGTTTTACTTTGTATAAAACGGCGAAAAAAATAGTTTTTTATTTTGTCTAACATCGTATCTTTTTTTGTACAATAAAGGATATGTTTGTTTACGCTAATTCTCTAAATCTACCCATTTTACCAAATTTATCTATCCGTTCATCTATGCGTTGTTCTGCAGTTTTTGCTTGTAGTTCTATGATGGTTTGTTGTAGCTTTTCGCCTAATATGGCAGCCATCATAGACGGGTCGATATGCGCGCCCCCGTCGGGTTCGGGTATGATGCCGTCTATCAAACCGTTGCCGAGCATATCGTTCGCGGAGAGTTTGAGCGCGTCGGCGGCGGTTTCTTTAAAATCCCAACTGCGCCACAAAATAGACGAGCAGCTTTCGGGCGAAATGACCGAATACCAAGTGTTTTCTAACATAAAAACGCGGTCGCCCACGCCGATACCGATAGCTCCGCCACTCGCGCCTTCGCCGATAATGCAGCAAATAGTAGGCACGCGCAGCTCCGTCATCTCAAATAAGTTGCGCGCAATCGCCTCCGCTTGTCCGCGCTCTTCCGCCTCCAAACCCGGAAATGCGCCCGGCGTATCTATTAAGCAGATGATTGGTTTACCAAACCGCTCCGCCATTTTCATCAGCCGCAACGCTTTGCGGTAGCCTTCGGGGTTCGCCATGCCGAAATTGCGGTATTGCCGCGACTTCGTATTTGTGCCTTTTTGATGCCCGATAAGCATGACCGTTTGGTCGCCGAGCATCGCCCAGCCGCCCACAATTGCCTTATCGTCGTTCACTAAGCGGTCGCCGTGTAGCTCTATAAAATTCGTAAACGTATTTTGCGCATAAAACAAAGTGTATGGGCGTTCGGGGTGACGCGACAACTGCACGCGTTGCCAACCCGTGAGGCTGCTGTTCAGATTTTTGCGCGTGTCTTTTATTTTACTCTCGAGCGACACAATAGTATCTTTTACATCAACCGTACCTTTTTCGGCGATTGATTTTAGCTGCGCCAATTGCGCCTCCAAATCCTCGAGTTGTTTTACTATATCCATTTTATCCAGCTTTTTAAGAAATAAATATAAATTTTAATATTACAATATATTTATATGTAGGTAATCGAAAATTGACGACTTGAAATTTGTGCGTACAAAATTACGGTAAAACAGACATATTTTACGCATATCTTTCAACATTTTATTTTTTTTATAAAAAAATAAACAAAAATTTGTAAATACAAATATTATACTTACCTTTGCATCGCATTAGTAAAAAGGGGTTTTGCTGCAAGGCAGTTTTTTTATTAACAATGTAAGTGGATTGGTAGTTCAGTTGGTTAGAATGCCGCCCTGTCACGGCGGAGGTCGTGGGTTCGAGTCCCATCCAGTCCGCAAGGTAAAGAGTGTTTTCAGCGTTATGTTGAAAACACTCTTTTTTTGTTTTATAACAAAATAAATATACTTGAACTGATGTTACGCAAACGGGTCACTTATTTTTCTTGTTCTTTTTTCTTGATAAAAAAGACCCAAAAAATCAAGACTTATTAGACTTGTCCCGCTACTCTTCGCGTAAAAAGCGAACACAGCCCAAACTTGATACTCCCAAGCCCCCTTCACTTCCCCCATTTGGGGGAGATGGTCGTATCTTCGAACAGTGCGCTGTTTATCAGCTTTTTTACGCTCCGCTCTCGCCGACAATTCTAATAGGTCGGTCGCCCACCCCGAAGCCATCGACTTTATTTTTCATTTTCGAAAGACAATATAGCTTAAACCTGTTACTCTGGTACAAAATGACTGCTGCGTAACGTGAGTACTTGAACTTAAAAATGCTTTATTAACTTTTTATTTTACAATAACTTTTTGGTTGCTAATTAAATAAAAAGTAATTTTGCGAAAGAAAAAATATTAATTTATTGATACAACAAATATTTATGAATAGTAATAAAATGAAATCGTTGAGCATCGTAGCGGTGGTAGCGATAGCGGCGATAAGTATTGCGGGAACGCAGAATAAATATTTTGAAATTGCCAAAAATATAGAAATATTCGCTAACGCTTACAAGGAACTCAACACCTATTATGTTGATGATATTGACCCTGCCAAATTAATGCGGATAGGCATTGATGCGATGACCGAGTCGCTCGACCCGTTCACAAACTATATTTCGGAGGCGGATATAGAAGGCTATCGGATACAATCGACGGGCAAATACGGCGGTATTGGTTTCAGAAGCGAGGTACACGAAGACGGCTTAGTGACGATTGTAGAAATATACAACGAGTCACCTGCCGAAAAAGCAAAATTAAGCCCAGGCGACGTAGTGTTGAAAGCGGACGGGCGTAGCATAAAAGGCAAAAACGACGAGGAACTCAGCGACCTACTCAAAGGTTCTCCTGGTACCAAACTCACGCTTACGGTGCGCAAAGCAGGCAGCGCGAAAGAGGAAAATATAGACATCACACGCGAAGAAATAAAAATACCGAACGTACCGTATTCGGGTATGATTACCGATAATATCGGCTATGTGAACCTCACTACTTTCACCGAAGATGCGGGCGAAAACGTAGGTAAAGCGGTGCGCGAATTGAAGGCAAAAAACCAACTAAAAGGTATTGTTCTCGACCTCCGCGACAACGGCGGCGGCTTACTTACCGAAGCCGTGAACGTAGTAAATACGTTTGTGGGCAAAGACGTGCTGACGGTCTCGATGCGCAGTAAAGTAAAGGAATGGGACAAGGATTTTAAGACGCAAAACGGAGCGATTGATGCCGATGTACCCGTGACCGTACTGATGAATCATCGCTCCGCGTCGGCGAGCGAAATCGTTTCGGGCGCGCTACAAGACCTCGATAGAGCCGTTATTATAGGCGAAAAATCTTACGGAAAAGGCTTGGTGCAAAACACCAAAGACGTGGGTTATGGCTCGCGCCTCAAACTCACAACAGCCAAATATTATATACCGAGCGGACGCTGCATTCAAGCCGTTTATTACCGCAAAGGCGAAGCGATAGAAATAGCTGACTCGCTCAAAAATAGTTTTAAAACCAAAAATTTGCGGGTGGTTTACGACGGCGGCGGAATCATTCCTGACGTGAAAGTAGAGACGACCAAAAGTATTTCGGTGATACAAGCCTTACTCAAAAGACATTTGATTTTTGATTACGCTACACAATATCGTTTGGCGCACCCTACTATTACGGGTACAGCAAAGGATTTTCGTTTGACAGATGCCGATTATCAAGATTTTATTTTGTTTATCACAAAAGCAAATATTAATTATGATACTGAAGTAGAAACGCTTTTGAAGCAATTGGAAGACAAAGCAAAAGCGGCTAAACAAGACGCGCTGCTGCAAACCGACCTCGCCGCGATGCGCACTAAGCTCGCTACCGAAAAACGCAGCGACCTCACTAAGTACAAATCGGCTATAAAAGCGATTATCGAAAAAGAAATTGTAGGGCGTTATTTTGCACAAAAAGGAAAGATAGAGCAGGGTTTGCAGGTGGACGAAGAGGTGCGCGAAGCCGTAAAATTGCTGAATGACGTGCCGCGCTACAAGCAGATTTTGAAAATGAAATAATTTTTTATACGAATGCCATATTTAATGTTATACGAACAAATACAAGCAACGGTGCAGTTTTTACGCGAAAAAATTGGCGATTTCGAACCCGAAATTGGCATCGTTTTGGGAACGGGTTTGGGCGGCGTAGCCGACAAAATACAAGCAACAGCGCGCATCGCTTACGGCGAAATACCGCATTTTCCAACTCCAACGGTAGCGGGACACAAGGGCGAATTGGTGTTCGGCTACCTCGAAGGGCGGCGCGTAGTAGCAATGTCTGGTCGGTTTCATTACTACGAGGGCTACTCGATGCAAGAAGTCACGTTTCCTATTCGCGTACTGACCGCGCTCGGCATCGCACACCTTATTATAGGCAACGCGGCGGGCAGCACGTCGCCGCATATTTTTGCAGGCGATATTGTTTTTATAAAAGACCACATTAATCTGCAACCCGAAAACCCTTTGCGCGGCGCAAACGACGAGCGGCTCGGCGTTCGGTTTCCCGATATGCTGCATACCTACCGCACCGATTGGAACAAAACGGCACTCGCGATAGCTGCTAAAAACGGTACTCGGGCGCACGAAGGCGTGTACCTCGCGCTACAAGGACCGAACTTAGAAACGCCTGCCGAATACGTTTTTATGCACCGAATAGGTGCAGATGTGGTTGGAATGTCGAGCATACCCGAAGTTTTGGTGGCGAAACACGGCGGATTGCGCGTTTTTATGGTGTCGGTAGTGTCCAATCAAAGTTATCCGCCCGAAATTATCAGAGAAACGACGCTCGAGGAAGTTATTGCTACCGTAGAGGCAACAGAACCAAAAGTAACCGCTATTTTGTGCGAATTATTGACAAAAATATAGGTATTTTCAAGTTTTTTAGTTATAATATTAAGGTGCGAGTCGTGTGCGTAGCCACGTTCCGTCGTTTTGTAAAGTGTAAACAATGCGGTCGTGCAAGCGGCTGCTACGTCCTTGCCAAAACTCGATGCGCTCAGGAATTACTCTAAAACCGCCCCAATTTTCGGGCAACGGCAGTACCTCACTATCCGCGTATTTCGCCGTGACGGCTGCGGCATACGCCTCGAGTTCTGCGCGGTCTGCAACCGTTTTACTTTGCGGCGAAGCCGCCGCACCGATTTGACTACCCTTCGGACGACTCTGAAAATACGCCTCCGACTGCGCCTGCGACACGCGTTCTACTCTGCCCTCAATGCGCACTTGCCGCTCGAGCGGCAACCATACAAAAACTAAGGCAGCGTAAGGGTTTGCGACGATGTCCTGTCCTTTTTTGCTATCATAATTGGTATAAAAAACAAAGCCTTCGTCTATGCCTTTTAGCAAAACTATCCGCGCCGACGGGCGACCCCGTTCATCTACGGTAGCCAAACTCATGGCGTTCGGCTCTAAAAGTTCGGCATCGATAGCGTCTTGAAGCCACGCCTCAAACTGCAAAAAAGGTTGCGGCAACGCATCTGTAATATCAAATGTTTTGGCATTATAATTGCAGCGTAATTGTTCTATAATAGTTTTATTCATATATATAATACAAGTTTTTAACAATATTCAATTCAATGAAATTTAGCAATATAACACCAAAACTGATTTTCGGTTGTCTTTTATGCGTTATCGCAGCAACCATTCAAAGCTGCAAAAGCGAACCGAAACCAAGCGCGACAAGCAGTAGCGACGCAGCCGCGAGCGTTTATAGAGGCGACGCGCCTGCCGCAGCAGAAGAAAAAGAGCCTATCAGAGTGTTCGATTTTGGCGCGTTTCCGCACAAATGGATCGCACTCACAAAACGCGGCGGCGAGTACGTTATTTTTACGCCTTGCAACGCCGACAACCGCGAGCTGTTTTTGAATAACGACCACGGAAAATACCGTTTATCCGAAAATATGGGCGAAGACGGCATCGAATACGATATTTTGGAGTTCAAACAAGCGAACGAAACCAAGGTAGAAATTAAGGTTCGCGTACCGCAAAACAAAAAAGAGCAAATATTTACTTGCGATTACGACCCCAAAAAAGGGACTGCCGAATGGAAATGGAAGTATGAATTTGGTAAAGCCAAAAATACCGAAATGCTATTTGTAGATGCTTCGCGTGCCGCGCAATACAAAACCGTGATGCAGCCTTGCAAAGAATGTTATTCTGCGGCGGAGTGTGCGGAAATGGATAAAAATATGGCGGCTTCGGCGGCAGCAAAAAAGTAATTTTTCCTAGTATTTTTATAATTTTTCTATAATTTACTACAACCAACCTTGCGCCTTATACCAATTTATGGTATCCGTTACGCCTTTTTGTAACGATATAGTAGGCTGATAGCCAACCTCTTGCATTGCTTTTTGGCTGCTACACGCCCAAGAAGGCTGTATTATTTCGGCTACTTTTTTTCTATTTAAAGACGGCTTTGTTTTGCTAAAAAACGAAGCGGCTTCGGCAGCTATCGCCAAACCGTGTATCGCGAAAATCGGTATTTTGATGCGCATAAATTTTTTGTTTAGCGTCAAGCCAATTTGTGCGGCTACTTGCTCCCAAGTGTATTCTGCGGGGTTTGACCCCAAAAAGTAGGTTTTGCCAACACCCGCAGGGTGCGTAGCAACGGCAATCATGCCCTCTACTAAGTCGCGGACGTGTACCAAACTCAGCGTTTGCGGCGCGCCTAAACCGACGCTCGGGAACACGCCTTTTTGTATCGATTTAAAAAATAATAAGACCTCCGTATCGCGCTCGCCGTAAACGGCGGGCGGTCGTACTATGCTGATAGATAATGACTTAGCATAAGTATGACACAATTCCTCTTGCGCTTTTTTGCTACGACCGTAATCACTTACAGGTGCGCACGGCATCGCTTCGGTAGAGGGCTGACCGACGGCGTTCGAGCCTGTCGCCGCCAAGCTACTTGTTATCAAAATCCGCTTCAAATTTGGCGCGCCGAGCGCAGCCTCCAAAACTTTTTGGGTCGGTACAACGTTACCATCATAAAATCCTTCGTAGCTGTCCGCTTTTACCACACCTGCGATGTGGAAAACATAGTCCGCGCCTAAAAACGCGGCTTTAAGTGCTTTTACCGAACTCAAACCGCAATTGTTTATAGTCACATTTTTACCATCGAGCCACTGCGTATTACTGCTTTTTCGTAATATGCAATGCACCTCAAAACCTTTGTTTATCAAGGCTTCTGCTAAGTGACTGCCTACAAATCCGTTCGCCCCCGTGATTACGGCACGAAGCGGTTTATTAGTATGATTTGACAATTTCAAATAATTTTTAATACAATAATTGGAATAAAAGAAATATCTTTGCAGGCTAAAATGTTGCCAAGATTGGCAAAAATACTAAAATAATTTATTAAGTAACGTATTTATATATTATTAATATAATAAAAATGGCAGAAAAAGTAGTCGCTCAAAAGGCAAATCTATTTGACAAATGTTACGAGTACACCCGCGCAGACGAGGTGAAAGCGGCGGGTATTTATCCGTATTTTCGCCCGATACAAGACAGCGAAGGACCCGTTGTACACATGGAAGGCAAGCCGATAATTATGGCTG
>JAYWGJ010000425.1:0-12077 GCA_043778315.1 Saprospiraceae bacterium
ATGCCCATTTTGGGTGTGGTCTTTCTTGTCTGCATACAATCTTACACGGGTTTTCCTGAACCTTCTCTGATGATATGTTGCATGATAAAGAAAGTCTCACGCCTTTTTTTATTCGAGTTACACCAATTTATTACCACACTCTCCCATATTTTAAACCATATTATT
Source organism: Saprospiraceae bacterium (assembly GCA_043778315.1). Classification (GTDB taxonomy): domain Bacteria; phylum Bacteroidota; class Bacteroidia; order Chitinophagales; family Saprospiraceae; genus JBEEMU01. The sequence goes on from JAYWGJ010000425.1 coordinate 166, forward strand.
TTTTACCAAAAATCATGTTATCATGAAAAAAGCAATCCTACTGCTCGCTACCATGCTGGGCTTATTTATGAACCTTGCGAGTGCGCAAGACAAAACGCTGAAAGACTATGATATGTCTAAGCCAGCAGATTTTAATGAAGCCGTCTTTCGGTTCGCGCCTATTGCCTTCGAGTACGAATCCATAGATGAACGACAGTCATTTTATGAAGCTTTTCTCGGACCCGATAGCAACAAGGTGTATAGCACCGCGCGGCTAATCGTAAAACGTATTCTTATAGGCAAAGAATATATTGCTGTAGGCGATACTATTGCGCTTACTATGCACGGCGGTTGTATCACATTGCCACGAAAAGACCCCGAAACAGGAGAATGGACACTATGGGATATTAACTGTACGGGGCATTTTCATTGCGGGCTACAACTGCGGGGTATTGCATTTTGCGAGGTGAATACCACAATGCCAAGCCTCTACCCGAAAGCAAAAGCCAACCTTAGTTTTTTCAATAAAAACTACTTTATTAGTGCGCTAACAAGATGGTGGAACTATGAGCCATTCTATCCTACTGTAAGTGGTATGGGCGATTTAAGGTACAAAGAGTCAGACTTTTACGATATTTTAAAAAAATATAATCGGTTTGATATACCTGCCATCAAAGAGGACACTACACCCTGCCCTGACGATACTACGCCGCCACTTATAGAGCATTCGGTAGCACCTATCAAACAGCCTATCAAAAAAAGCAAACACAAAACTAAGCGAGGCAAGCGGTATAGTCAAGTCTATCCTACCCTAAATATGCGGCTTGGAAATGCTACGGTTACGGGAAATCTTGATAGATATTTAGAGTTCGATGTATTGGTCAAAACGGATATGACCGCAACCATTGGTAGCCACATTTTTTACCTCAAATTTGATGCGGGTATATTCGGTACATTCAATAATGTTTCGGTACAAGATACCAATAGTTTTAAATTGAGTATTCCTACCGCTAACCAAGGGAAATTGATGATAGGCGTACAATCTGGACCAATCGGTGGTGTACAGACAGATACTTTTGCAATAACTGTCAGTAGAGTTGGTATGCAAGTTACTAACATAACTACTACCGAACAGGTTTTGGTGCATGCGCGGCTTAAAATACAAAACTGTGGAAGCGTTAGCGGGTTAAAATTTGTAAAACAAACGCAGACACGCGCTCAGACGCAATTTATAGTTCCGCAAAATATGTATGCTAATTTTACGGATATTGTCTTTACTCAGCCAACCTTTCGCTTACCCGCGCCCTCCGCGCTATATCTATGTCCACCTATATCCTGTACGATAACTCCCACAACTGTTCGGGCGGGTGTAGATGAATGGGTGACGCTTACACCAAGCTCGGGGAACATAGGAACTGTCAAAAAAAAGGTATATTTTGAAGATGCAGATTTTGGCGGTGGTGATAACACTATTCTTGCAGACTCCGTAATATGGGATATTGCCAATAATAAGATAAAAGCAAGAGTACCCGCAGCTAAGAAACTTACGGCAGGGACAGGCTATGTGACTGTATCAGGAACAGACACTGAATCTGCTTATAAATCAGATACCAAGATAACGGTAGAGTACGCTTTGATAGAACAAAAATTTAATATTGCGGGCTATAAACGATTATACTTGGCAAATAGAGGCTGTGCGCAGGGATTGAGATTTGCTTTAGACCCTAATTTTAAGCTATTAGGAGCAGATACCACATTAGCACGTCAAATGATAGTAAACTGCCTCAACGTTTGGAAAGCACGATTGAATGCAGATAACCCTGGGCTTAACCTCAACTGGCAATTAGAAACTACTCCAAAAGCAGCAGGAACAACAGATGGTTACTGTGTAATTAAGGTAGGTGCAGTGGGTGCATCTCAAATAATGTACACGGAGAGAAGCCAAATTGCCTCGTATATTAATGGACAACAAGCCTATCATTTAAACAAACAAACTATTTTTATTGATGTCAATAAGATAGCGCAGTATGCGTATCTTCCTGTGGGTACTGATGTACCTGCGGGCAAATACGATTTTTATACCGCTATGTTGCATGAAATAGGTCATGCTTTGGGTTTAAATCATATTATAGCACCCGGGCAAAATAACTTAGAATTAATGTACTACAAAGACTACCCAAATACAGCAATTATACCTGCTGCCAACCGTCCCTCTTTTACCACAGGTACGCAAGGCAGCATAAAAGGTGCTAACCGTCAGGTAGCAGATAGCCGCGCCTTAGTATGGGACGGTGCATCTCCTGCTGGCTCACTGCTCAACACTACAACGTTGGGTGCGCAAGTACCTACCGCAGCAGGAGCAATTAGTGTGAATACGGCTAACGCTACCATTGCACCTGGAGCGCAGAGTACATTTACCGTAGCTACTAATAGCGGTAGTGTGCAAGGTTTGCGTTATCGCTGGCAGTTTTATAATTATAGTGCTGCTGTTTATGCGTATTGCAACGGTACATCAACAAGTGCAATTACAACTGCAGAAATAAAATCATTGTTTAAAAACCCTACTAATCCAACGCTTACTATCGTAAATGCTTGCAATAAACATCTTGGTTTAAAAGATACTTTTTCTATCCGTTGCGAGGTGTTTGATGGGTGTACTACCAAGTTCAGTAGCCCTGTGGTAGTCAATGCCAAACCTGTATATACCAAAAAAGCAAGCGTACAGCTTCCCAAATGCAGTACACCGCAAGCCTTAGATGCTGTATTTTCTCCGCCGCCTACGGCGGCTACTTTACAGTGCGTTGCCGCTTGTACGCATGGTACACTTTCGGGTATCAACTACACACCGTTTACACCTGCGGTAGCAGGTACGGATACTATCAAATACACACTGGGTGGCTGTACAGTAAAAGCTGCGCTTACTGTACCCGCTTGCTTTACAGGGTCGGGCGGTAATCATCGCGGAGCGTTTGCGTGTAGTCCGTTTAGTATTATTGCTTATGATAACGCTATTTGTATGGCATATCCGAGCCAAAACTATGCTACTACCGTTAGTTTTTCTATTGGCGATATATGTCCGCCTGCTATCGCAACATATAGAGCCGAAATCACGGCTACTAATTGGGCTACGCCTATCACTATCGGACAAACGAATAGCCCAATAAGTGATATTAACGGCAGCATACCTGCTAATATAGGCTTAGGCTTTTACAATATGCGAGTAGCAATATACGATAATACTAATACTTTGGTCACTACAACCGCACCCGTAACTATGGAAATTCGTCAAGCTACGGCTTTACAGTATTGCACCTTTACAGGAATCAGCGGAATCAGCATTAAAAATCGCATTGCAAATAATAAGAAAACGATAGACAAAGAGGAAGTCTCCATCTACCCCAATCCTTCCACAGGCATCTTCACTGTCGCGCTGCCCGACACCGACGGCGAAGCTACTACCAATATCATAGAAGTATTAGACATCAACGGAAGGTTACTGCTTACCGCCAATACTACACCACCACAAACCGAACTCAATCTGTCCAACTACGCCACAGGTATTTACTTGGTGCGCGTACATTGGTACGGCGAAGTCACGACGCATAAGGTCGTGATTAGTGAATGACGCTAAACAGTGAACAACGAATAGTGAACAACTAACAGTGAAAGTAAACAGTGATTAGTGATTAACAATTAGCGATAAATAGGTATTACAAAATTTTATTTATTCTATAATAACCATATTTACACACCAAACCGAAGCCGCCCGTATCACTACAAAAAGTGATGCGGGCGGCTTTTTCGCGCCACAGCGCAATAAAAAAACCGTTTATCTACCTCTGTGGTTGCCACAGCAATAAAAAAAATCTTTTACTTGCCTCTGTGGTTGCCACGGACATAAAAAAAACTTTTTACTTACCTCTGCGGTTGCCACGGCGATAAAAAAAACCTTTTATTTGCCTCTGTGGTTGCCACAGCAACAAAAAAAACCTTTTACCGACCTCTGTGGTTGCCACAGCGATAAAAAAAACCTTTTACTGACCTCTGTGGTTGCCACAGTGATAAAAAAAACCTTTTACTTGCTTCTGTGGTTACCACGGCGCAATAAAAAATTTTTCACTGCCCTCCAAACATCAAAATAGCGTTTTACAAAATAAAAAAGTGGCTTATCGACGTTTGTCGGTAAGCCATTTAAAATATTGTGCAATAACAATATACTTATTTTCTAATAAAAACGGCTACCCCAAACCTATTGGAGTAGCCGTTCTATTATATTGGTTTACCCAATCAATTTATTTATTCAAAATCACTTTTTTAGTAACCGTATTGCCTTCGGTAGTGACGGTCACGAAGTACGCGCCTGCGGCTTCGTTGGCAATATTGAAATTATAATTACCGCCTGTGGTATTGTTGTACGTTTGTCGGAGTACCGTTTGCCCGAGCATATTTGTGATAGCGATAGTAAGGTCGGTTGCTTTCTCCAAAGAAATATTAGCATTTACGTTACCTGAAGTCAGTGACGGGAACACGTTTACAAACTTAGCAAAATCAGCGTTTTTAGTGGCAACAAAACCACTCAAATTGATTTTATCAACATATAAGTTATTGCCGTAATCACTTAAACCGTTAAAGTTTATCAGCACGTTAGGCTGTCCGATATAGCTGTCTAAGCTGATTATCTCTTCGCGCCATTGCGTAGAGTCGGTAGGGGTAAACGAAGCGGTTTGAGCGGCTACGGTAGCCAAATCTGTACCTGCTTTATCAAACGCATAGTCCCAGGTAGCACCACAGTCGAGTGAAACGCGCACGCGAAGGTTGTCGTTATCGGTAGCGTATTGTGCGTAAGCTACCTGGAAGCTAAGGCTTGCAGTTGTTGTGTTAGAAAGGTTTAAAACAGGCAAAAACATATCGTCTTGGTTGCCACTATTAATATTAAACCAGTTCAGAGTAGCCGAACCTGCGTTACCATTATAGCCTACCGTGCTGCGTTTCCAGTTGTAAGCATCATTATTATTGCCATTAATCAAGAAGCCGTTGCCTGGAAATAAGGTAGCCGTAAAGTTATTGACGGGCAGGGTAGCGGTAGGCGCAGCGGTTTTCACGATAGTCAATGCTGCAAAGTCGTTAGCTACTTTGGTGTCGCCCGTATTAGCAGCCAATATGCGCAACTCTACGTTTAAAGAGCCTGCGTTTGGCAATGCAACGGTAACAGGAACAGCTATTGATTGTCCTGTAAGGAGGTTGCCCGTCCAAGGGAAATCAGTAAAAATGCCCGTAGCCGTAGTAGCGCGGATATTGCAAGAAGTAAGCGGGTTGGGACCTGCATTTTTGATATTAGCGGTCATATTCACACTGTTACCGCAAGTAAGATTGCTGGCTGCGGCAATACTCGCCATTGCTACGTCGGCTACCACTGCCTTCGGCTGGCTCAACGCGCTTTGATACACCTCCTTAGTGGTGTTGTTTTGCACAAACGAAACAACACCAATTTCATTGATACTATATACGTTAGCGAATTTCCAGGCTTCGCTCACTACTACCGAGTCGCCTACGGCGGTTACAGGAATATCGGTACCTTGGTCACCCGGCAACATTCTTTTCATAATAGAATAGAAGTTTTTTTCGCCGTTTGTACCTGGAGCCGTCGTGAAGTTAATCTCGCGCTCCACCACTGCGATATGTGCTTTGAGCGGCGCGGTCATGGTAGTTAATGGTTTGTAAACGGCGCGTACATAAACGCTGTCGTTCGCCGCGCTGATGCGGTGCGACACTTTCACCTCAAACGGTGAAGGTATGGCATACCTTGCATTGATTTTTGCGTTAGTAAAACCCGCGCTCGGAGAAGTTTTGTCTAAGCCGTCCATCAGCGTATTGGGTACGCCCGTCACGCCGTAATACGTCACGCGGGTTTGTACTTGCGCGGGATTGTGCGCGTTCATCGGGTCGGTACCGGGCCAGCTTGTTTGGTACTTGATAGACACGATTCTGTTGGCATTAGCGGTCAGTGTGGCGTGAAAGCCTGGGTTTTGCGACGCGCACGGCGCGCACGAAGCCTGCGTAAACTCCTCTGCAAGGATAGTGCGCTGCATTTGTGCCTGTGCCGATACCATTGTTCCTGCCGCAAGGCAGAGCATGTAAAACTTTTTTAACATGGTTTTAATATTGAATTTGTGACAAAATAAAATAATTAAATAATTGATAATTAGAAAACAAAGGTATATAATTTTGTTTAAATTATTATATGCTTAATAAAATAAATTTTTTATGATTTTTTTTCGCCGATTTGTTGTCGCCACATGGCGTAATATAATCCTTTTTCGGCTACCAGCGCGTCGTGCGTTCCCGTCTCTACTACTTCGCCTTTTTCGAGTACATAGATGCGGTCAGCGTGCATGATAGTACTCAATCGGTGTGCAATCATTACCGTAATATGGCTGCCTTGACGGCTAATATCGCGGATAGTGCTTGATATTTCGTCTTCGGTCATCGAGTCTAAGGCGGAAGTTGCTTCGTCGAATACGAATAGATTGGGGTTGCGGAGCAAGGCTCGTGCGATGCTCAGGCGTTGCTTCTCGCCACCCGAAACCTTCATACCACCTTCACCTATAACGGTATTTATGCCTTTTTCGCTGCGCGACAGGAGACTGTGACAGGCTGCTTTGTGCAACACGTCGGTTATTTGCTCGTCAGTTGCGTCAGGTTTTACAAACAATAAATTATCTTTTATTGTTCCCGAGAACAATTGCGTGTCTTGCGTCACAAAACCGATTTGTCCGCGTAGCTCTTCTATGTTCACCAATTTGCTATCGTAGCCGTTGTACAGTATTTGCCCCTTCGGTGGCTTATACAAACCTACGAGTAGCTTCACGAGCGTACTTTTACCCGCGCCGGAGGGTCCGACAAACGCAATTGTCTCGCCTTTTTTGACCTCGAAGCTGACGTTAGTGAGTGCTGGCTGCGCGGCAGAGCGGTGCTGAAAAGTAACGGACTGAAATTCTAATCGGGCTATTTCGCCGAAATTTTGTGGCGACTGCGGGTGTACCTCTATCGGCGTGCTGAGTATCTCCTTGAAGTTGTCTAACGATGCTTCCGCTTCGCGATACGCGAGTATCACGTTGCCGATTTCCTGCAAGGGTCCGAAGATGAAGAAGCTATAAAATTGGAGGGTCATCAATTGTCCGAGCTGCAACTCGCGGCGAAAAATAAGGTAAAGTAGCAAAAACAAGATGCTTTGGCGCAAAAAATTGACCATCGTACCTTGTATAAACATGATACTGCGTATTTTGCGCACCTTCTCCAACTCGAGGTCTAAGATGCCGAGCGTAGCGGTGTTGAGGCGGTTCACTTCTTGGTTGGTCAAGCCCAAACTTTTGATGAGTTCCACATTGCGAAGGCTTTCGGTAGTCGAACCTGCGAGAGCGTTCGTATCTCGCGTGATGCGCTGCTGTATCGCTTTTATCTTTTTGGACAATACTTGCATCACCAAAGTAAGCAATATGGTTGCCCCAAAATAGACAAATATGAGCTTGCCATACACTTGCGACGTGAATATCATGACCACAATGATACCCACAAACGACATAAACAAGACGTTTACGGCGTAATAGATGAGTTTTTCGGTGTCGGTGCGTACTTTTTGTAGGATATTGAGGGTCTGACCGCTTTTTTGGTCTTCAAACTCTTGGTAAGGCAAGAGCAGAGAGTGTTTTAAACCGTCGGTATATACTGCTGCGCCAAATTTTTGTACTACCACGCTCATTACATAGTCCTGAAAGGTTTTGGCAACGCGGCTCACCATCGCCACGCTCACCGAGCAGCCCACCAAAAACAGCGTGCCGAGTACAAAATCGCGCTCGAGGTAGGCTTCGGGTTTTTTGGCGTAATTGTCTATTATTTTACCAAAAACGTAGGGGTCTAAGAGGGAAAAAGTCTGATTGATAGCCGCTAATACGAGCGACAGCGCAATTAAAGGTTTGTAATTTTTGAGATAACCGTAAAGAACTTCCATTAAAACTATTAAAAATGATGAAAAAATATAAGTGCGTAATTGCGTGCGTAATTGCGTGCGTAATTTATTGTAATCCAGAGTATCGTTGCGCGTTCGAGCCGTCCATGCGTATCATCGTATCGGCGATTTTTGCCTTGTCGGGAAACGCTGTCCCTGTAAACATCTGCACTACCTCCAAGCCTTTGGTATCTACAAAAAGCTGCGTGATGACCGAGTTAGGTAGGTCGCGGTTCACCTTGCCTACTTTGTCTATCGCGTCGGCGATAGTGACTTTTGCCTCTGCGGGCTTGTCGTACATCAAGTCTAAACCTAAGCGGTGATAGTCGTACATAGCGCGGCGGTAAGGTTGCGCGCGCGGGTTGAGCACGGTTTCTATGAGCCAGTAGCGCGAGCGTTGGCGGTCGTTGGGCGAGGGTCCCCAGTTTTTGTCGCCGAACGATTTGGGCGTGGCGTTCATCAGTGCCTGCGCTTTTTGGTAGTATGCTGAGCCGCCTAAGGGCGCAAAGCTGTCATAATCTAAGCCGAGCATCATAAACACATGGAAGCCGCAAACCGCCGAAATATTGTTGGCGGGCGCGTTTTCGTTGAGGTCGATGGGCTGCCCTTCTTGGTACTCAAACTCAACGTCTTTATCCACAAAACTGAGCATCACGGTACGATATGAACTATTAAATACAGGGCGCGAGGCTTGTATGGTGAAGTCGGCTTTGATGCGGGTTTGCGAAATCTCTTCCTTCACGGTAATATTTATACTGCACTCGATGCGCTCCTCGTTTTTGAAGGCATCATCAGTCCATTTGCGCCCGTCGATATAGTCCTTGAGGCTGCCCTCGAGGGTTTTGTACACCCTTTGGTCGATGGTTTTGGTGCCTGATTGAATGGCGTTAATGATGCGCACTTGACAGTTAAACTCTTGCGCGGTTGCGGTTATGCTGCTTATCGCAACAAAGAGCAGGGCGACGATGGGGTTTGTTTTCATGTATTTTTTGGGAATGAGAGTGGTAGGTGAAAAGTCAGCCGTGCAGCTTATCTCAATTATACAGCATATATTATAACGTAAAAAAAACGATTTTGCTGCGTGTAAGCCTTATTTTTATAAAAATAAAAAACAAAGGTAAGCAAATAAGGTAGTAATGTGACTTGCTATTGCTGTAATTTTTTTGAGAAATAATTATAAATATATTATTTGATTGACTTAATAGGTAAACACATCGTTTTTTTCTACTTTTGCACTCCATTCAGCTGTTAATAATAAATCAAGTGGCAAGCCGTTTCACCGACCGCAGATACATCATACAAGCCGTATTCATCGGCGTAGCCGTAATATGGGGCATGCGCCTGCTATGGCTGCAAGTGATAGACAAATCTTATCAATTACAAGCCGATAGCAACGTGCTAGAACGGACGGTAATATACCCGTCCCGGGGCTTGATATTGGGACAAAAAGACAAGGCATTAGTGGATAATCAAGTGACTTATGATGTGATGGTGACCTACGCAAAGGTACAAAAAGACATGGATACGGCGCGGTTTTGCGAGCTATTAGATATTGATAAACCTACTTTTGTGAAAAGCCTACACCGCGATTTCAAGGCAGATAAGCGCGTTTCGCCACAGGTACCGTTTCCGTTCCTCAAAAGCATTCCGCCCAGCCTGTATACGCGGCTGAAAGAAAGCCTTTCTGATTTCCCTGGTTTCTTTGTGCAATCGCGCACCGTGCGTACTTACCCCGACTCGCTCGCGGCGCACCTTATCGGGTACATGAGCGAAGTGACGGAGGAGCAGGTAAAAGAGATGAAAGGTTCGTATTTGCGTGGCGATTATATAGGCATGACGGGTATGGAACGGTCTTACGAGAAGGAATTGCGCGGCAAGCCAGGTATAAAATATATTTTGCGCGACAACATGGGACGCAAGCAAGGCGCGTACGAAAACGGCGCACACGACTCGGTGGCGGTGGCGGGAAAAGATTTGCTCACGTCTATCGACGTGGATTTGCAGCGCGAAGCCGAAAAATTGATATTCAACAAACGCGGCGCAGTGGTTGCCGTCGACCCGCGCAACGGCGAAATACTTTGCATGGCAAGCGGACCCACCTACGACCCTAATATACTCTCGGTGACGAATCGTGACCGCAACCGTAATATCGCAGGTTTGTATGCCGACGTGAACAAAACGATGATTAACCGCACGATGAACGCCCGCTATCCGCCAGGTTCTACTTTCAAAACGGGTATCGGTGCGATAGAGATACAGATGGGTTGGGACCCCAACAGAGGCGTAGGTTGCGGTGGTGGTTATCGCCTCAGCGCACGACATCGTGTAGGTTGCCACCGACACGCTAGCGCGCCGAGCGTTTCGCGTGCCGTGCAGTACTCTTGCAACACTTATTTTTGCTCTTCGTTTTACCACACTTGTAATTCGTTCGGACCCGACCAAGTGCCGCGTGGCTTCGATAGTATCGTCAGCAATTTGCATGATTACGGGTTTGGGCGCAAGCTCGGCATCGACCTACCAGGCGAGATAAAAGGCAATATCCCGAGTTCCAAAGACTATAATCGTTTGTTAGGTAAAGGCGCGTGGAACGCAAATACCATCGTTTCGTTTGGTATCGGACAAGGCGAGGTACTCGTTACGCCCGTGCAAATGGCGAATTTGGCGCAGACCATTGCGAATAGAGGCTGGTTTTATGTGCCGCACGTCGTGAAGGGTTTTCGTTTTAATGGTAAAGATTTGCCTGCGGATAAAAAATATACGATAAAGCATAAAATGCGTATAGACCCACACAACTTCGACTATATCGAGCAAGGTATGTTCGACATGGCAAACGGTAGCAAGGTCAAAATACCTGGTATTGATTTTTGTGGCAAAACGGGTACGGCGCAAAACCCGCAAGGGAAGGATAATTCCGCTTTTATTTGCTTCGCGCCACGCGACACGCCCAAAATAGCAATAGCGGTTTATATAGAAAATGCAGGTTTTGGTGCGCAGTTTGCTGCGCCGATAGCGAGTATGCTACTCGAAAAATACCTCACAGGCTTCATTAAGCGCAAAGCGATGTATGATAAGATGCGCAAAACGCGCCTGATAAAAATAGTGCCGCCGCCGCCGTCTATCGCCGATAGTATCATGCGCGCTACGCAGGAACAGCAACGGGCGCAAGCAATATTGATAAAAGAGAAAATAGCTCAAACGACAGGCGCGCAACAAACCATCGCACCTGCACCAGCCATAAAACAACCTGCGAGCGGACAAGGCAATAGTACCAATACGCCCACTAAAATACCCGCGAACGTGCCTACACAACCGCCATTACCGCCGCCGCCAAGCGCAGCAACGGGGGCAGCTAAGGATAAAGTAGGTCCGCCCAAGCCGCCAGCAGTAGAATAGGAAGCGATAAACTTTTTGATGCGCGTTAGTGTCAAACTATAAGTAGGAAGCTGTAAACTTTTTGACCGTTTTGTCTTGTTATTTTACTGTAAGCAATAAGCTGTAAGCTTTTTGACCGTTAGTGAAGCAAAACTATAAACTGTAAACTTTTTACCTTCGCGAACATGGTTTATTGCTTACAGCTTATTGCTTAAAAAATGACCTTCGCGAACATGGTTTATTGCTTACAGCTTATGGTTTAAAAATTTTACTGTGCGCTTTTTGCCGCGTCTAACCGAACCAAAACGGCTAAAAGAATGGTAAAAGAAATTAAGGATGAGCCACCATAGCTCAAAAACGGCAACGGAATACCTATTACGGGCAACATGCCCATCGTCATACCAATATTTATAGTAAAATGCAGAAACAAAATACCTGCTACACAATACGCGTAGATGCGCGTAAATTTGCTGCGGTTGCGCTCGCCCACCTGTATGATGCGTAGCAAAAGTAACACATATAATACAATTAAACCAACGCTACCCACAAAACCTTG
>JAYWGJ010000426.1:0-12025 GCA_043778315.1 Saprospiraceae bacterium
GAAGACACTAATGTAAGCCTTTTTTTTGTCGCAAAATACCTAAGTATTTAATATAATTTTATTTAATATATTTATTTAAAAGTTTTGTCCAGTAGAGTACCTATAAGGTTTTAAAAACCTTATAGGTTTTTTTCCGACCCCCAACAAAAAAATGGTCGCCGCTCTAAAAAGAACGGCAACCATAAATTTATCTTTTAACAATTTAAACAACAAAAATCCTTAGAACTTAGGGCAAGGCAGCCCTTTATTGCGCGAATTACGCAGCGTGCCTTTGCCGTCTATATTTGTTTTGTAAATAATAGCGAGTTCGGGCGCGCCGTAAGAATTAGAAACGCGCGTCAATTTAGACATATTAATGTCGTAATTCAACGAGATACCGATAGGACCGTAGTCGAAGCGTATCATCGGGATTATCGCATCGTTATTATCAATCCGATAATACACGCCGCCGTACACCGCATTCGGGTCGTCGTTTATCATATTACTACCAAAATTGGCTTTCGCCATGATACCCGCGTTCAGTTCGCGGTGCTGCCCCTGCTGCATATACACTAAGCGCGGACTGACGGTAATCGCCTCCGTAAACATATAATCCATACCTATATAGCCGTGTATTTTTTGGTACAGCAACTCTTTTGTATTGTTATAAAAGCCAACGTTTGCCTGATTGAGGTGAAATACCGCGCCGCCCGCATAGATGTTCGCTTGTTCGCTTACCGCTACCTGCAAGCCTAAACCCGCCGACACGTCCGGCACAATCATCGACTGTCGGTCGATGGTCTCGGTTTGTTGCCCAGTCACCGCGTCGCCGTCGTATTGGTCGTCGAAGTAGAGCTTATTGAAGTCGAGGCTATGCTGTATGATGCCGCCCTGAATACCCGCGCTCAAAAAAGTTGTCCCTTCGGGTCCGAGCGATTTGAAGTACCCATAAGAAAGTTGCGCCTGCGTGCGACGAAGGTTGCCGTCGCCCGCTACGTCGTTCTGCAAAAACAAGCCTACGCCCATTTGGTCGTCGTCGGATATACCCGAGTGAATCGCGTATTGCGCATCGACGGCAGACGTATTGAACGGCGTAGTAAACGCGCCCCACTGCGTTCGGTAGTGACCAGATACCCGTATGTCGTAGTCGGAGCCGCCCGTGAGTGCGGGGTTGAGGTGCTGCGGCGCGTTAAAGTACTGCGAAAGATGCGGGTCTTGCGCGTAAGCGACGGTAGTAGCAGCCAAACTAAGGGCTACGGTCAATAGGTTATAAATATTTTTCATATAAGAATAAGAATATTATTTGAGATATTAAAAAACATACACATCTGCGGTACAGCCAATTACGAAATCGTAAATTCAGCGTAGCTAATTATGAAATCGTAGATTGCTTCGCCAGTTCGCTTTGCTCGTGCCGGCGTAGCCAATTCAACAACACTGTTCACTAAACACTGTTCACTGTTCACTAAACAGTGTTCACTGTTCACTAAAAAAACTGTTCACTGTTTACTATTACCGTATCACCGTCACATTACCTTTTTTCAAGATAGCTTGCCCGTCGAGTGCGCACGGTGCTTCCACATAATATACATACACATCGGGATTGACTAGCTTACCGCCAAATGTGCCGTCCCAACCTTTGTTAATGTCCTTAGTCTCGAAGACCAGTGTACCCCAACGGTCGAAGACTCGGAATATGGTGATGCCATTGAGCGAGCTACCGCGAGCATAAAGTATATCGTTTTTACCGTCCCCATTTGGCGTGAAGGCATTAGGAACAAATATCATATCTTCGGCGCACTTCGTGCGTTTTTTGAGCTCGATATCTGCTGTGCTAACGCAACCATTAATATCCGTGACTACTGCACGGTACGCGTTTTTCTCCTCCGCACTTGTAAATACAGGGTTTGCGCAGTTGTAGCACGTTAAATGCGGCGGCGACTCGGGCAGTATTGCTGTCCAACCGATAGTCGGACTAATCGCATCGGTAGTTAATTTGATATTGACTTTTTGGTTTTCGAAATAAGTACCGCCGTTTGGCGAAAGGGTTAAAGTGGGTGCTTTATTCACGTTCACCGTAATACTTATGGTACTATTGGCGCAATTACCGCCGAGTGAACCGACCACCGTATAAGTAGTAGTTTGGGTAGGCCATGCTTTCGGGTTGCCGATGCTCGTACTACTTAGGTTCGTGCCTGGAGTCCAGGCGTAGGTATTCGCAAAACCTTCTACGTTAAGTTGAACGGTATCGCCTTCGCATATCGTTCCGCCGATGCCCGCGATTTCGGCAGACGGCAACGGACGCACCAAAGCGGTATCCCTAACGATACATAGGTCGTTGGTATAAGTCATTACAAAAAACTCAGGTCCGGGTCCAGCAGGGTTCACTGACGGATTGACTACGTCGGGAGGTGTAGCACCTGCACTCCAAGCTATCGTTCCGCCTGGAGGCACTGAGCCGCTAAGCTGTACGGGCGTACCCACACAATTCGCTTTGTCAGGTCCGGCGGAGACGAGTTTCGGGTCTAAAACGAAGACGGTAATGGTATCTTTATAGCGACAGTTGCGCGGCGAAGTAACCTCTACCACATATTTAGTAGTGACGATGGGGCTTGCTACTGGGTTAGGGCAGCTTACGCAACTCAAACCGACCGACGGCGACCAGAGCGGCAGCTGTCCTATTTGTATCGCCAACTGCACATTTCCACCTTTACAAATAGTTGTATCAGGTCCTAAAACGCTTAAACTTTCATTTTCTATCGCTATTTGTGCTGTACCTGATTTGGTACACCCGCCTGCACCCGTCACCGTTACGGTATAGGTGCTGGCTGTGGTTGGCGTAGCGATAGGGTTAAAACAGCCCGCGTAGCAACTCAACCCTACGGTAGCAGGGTCCCATTGATAAGCGGACGGCTGATTGCCTGCGCCCGTAGCCACTAATTGTATGAACGTACCTGGGCATATCGTTGTCGTATTCGGCGTAATAGTCACGGTTGGTAGCGGGAATGGCTTGACGATAACGCGCACCGTATCCGTCTTGCTACAACCTGTAATCGGGTCGGCGATATTGACCACATAAGTAGTACTAACTATCGGGAAAACCCTCGGATTTGGTAAAGTAAGGTCTGACGGGTGAATAGTCGGCGTAGGTACTGTTTGCGTCCAAGTAAAATTACAGGTACCTGCGGGTATATAACACGCGCCGTTGAGCCGCGCGGTATCACCAATACAGATAGGCGGCGGCGGCGCGCCTGCTCGCCCACCGATAGAGTCGACGGTCACGTCATCGAGCGGAAATATCCGATTACAACCATTGTTATCTTGCAGCACTACACGCGGCGAATAAACACCGGCTCGAGTATATATATACCTTACTGAGTCAATAATAGCAGTGGTATTATTGACAAGAGTACCACCTGTGGGGTCGTCGGTATCGTAAGCGATTGCGGTTTGTCCTCTTATGTTTACTCCCGTAAATTTGACCGAGAGCGGCTGACAGCCGCGTGTAGGTGCTAAGGTAAAACTACCTACTGGTCCCGATATGCGTATCATCGTATCTTTGGTGATAGAGTCGCGGCAGCCCGAAGCACCTATTACCACCATTTTAACGGTGTAGCAGCCTGGCTCTGGAAAAATAAGATCCCAGATACTATCATTTGCAGATACATTTATTTCTGGAAACACAGCTATACCGGTCACACAATCCGCTTTGTAAATATACCATCGGGTATTTTGCCCTGCTGGTATTTTGGGTACATTGACGGCGGTACTGGTAAGCCTCACAAAAAGCGGCGGACAAAAAGTCTTGGTCGTATCGGCAGTAAAATTAGGTTTAGGGTTACGCACATAAACGTTTTGGCAGAGCTGATTGGGACAGCCGAGCGGGTCGGTAGTGGTAAGGCAGACAGAATAATTGCCTTCGGCAGTGTAGGAGACCACAGGTTCTGCTAAGGTACTATTCGCGATACCCGAGCCTGCGCCGAAACTCCAGTTATAAGTAGGCACGCCCGTTACAGCAGATAAATTTTTGAGGTTTACGGTTTGTCCTGTACAAACGACGGAGTCGCGGGTGAATACGGAGGTTGGTCCGTTGCCTATGATTCTATTCAATACGATAGAGTCTATACAACCACCAGTATCCTCAATTTTGAGTTTGATGGGGTACGCGCCTGGTCTTGTTATAGTTATAGACGGGTTGAGTTCTGCTGCCGTAGGCGGCGAGCCGCTCACTATATCGTAGTAGGCGGGCTGGCGGTCGTTGCCAAAATCCCAATATATTTTAGCGATAGTGGCTGTAGCTGGTGTTAGTACCGTGCTATCGGCAAGTTGCACCGTAAACGGTATGCAACCTTGATTAGGCGTAGCTGTAAAATTAACTTTCGGCCCTGCCACTGTAAACGTTGCATTATTTGATAAGCTATCTTTACAACCGTTTTTATCTGTGACAATCAATTTTATGCCACCTGGATAAATACCTGGCACATAAATACCGTAGTTTACGTCAGTAGTAGTACTCACTACGCCCGAGCCAGGAATGCCTGGAAGATACCACGCATAAGACCGAATACTAGAGGTCATAGCGGGAGCAATAGTACTGCTTGAAGCAATACGAAAGGGTTGGCAACCTTGTAGATTACCTATATTGAATGTAGGGGTTGCCGAGGCGACCGTAAATTCCCTTGTGGCAGATTGCGTACAGCCATTACCAATATTGGTAGTAGTGAGTGTGACGGTATAAGTACCCGTTTGCGCTTGTGTAAACTGTAATTGTGGTATAGCACTGCTGCTCGATGTACCGTTAGCATAAACAAAAGTATTGGGGCTGACAGCCCACGAATAGACATCGGCACCAATAGAGGTACTACCATCTAAGGTAATTAATAATTTATTGGCACAATCGGGTGTATATTTTATTTTGGCAACCGTGGGTTGTACGAATACGCACCAAGGCTTTGGTGGACCAGGGTTCACTGGTGCGCAAGCAATCGTATCCGATTTGCAACCGCTACTCTCTAATATCAACCAAGGACGAAAGTGACCTGTATCTCTATATAGGTGACAATTGGCAGCGAGGCTGCTACCATAACTATCGCCATAAAACCATTGGGCTTTATCCACGGGACAAAGGGGCGCGACGATAGTTGGCGTATAGCAAACCTGCGTTTGTGCGCAAGTGACAGCAGGCGTGAACGAAAAGCTACCCGTTGGTTTTATACCTCCCTTCACAGTTTGCGTAAGCGTATCTTTACAGCCATCGCTGTTCGTTATAACCAAACGTACCGTATGCGGACCGCAAGTAGTGATAGATACGGGTGCAGGAGTAGTACCCGAACTGGTGAGTACACCATCTACATACCAATCTCTGTTGGTAATCGTAAAGCCGTTAGGCGATGAGTTTTCGGTGATGGTACTCGTAAACGGCACACAACCATCTACCTTGCTGAGGGTGAACCGCGCTTTTGATTTTTTGATGGTAACGGTATCTACAAAAGTAGTAGCGCAACCTGCGGCATTAGTTATAGTTAAGGTCACTGGATACACGCCCTCTCGGATGTAAGTATGGTTTACCGTACCACACAAAGCAGAGGTATTATTAACACCAGATGGTCCATCACCAAAATTCCAATCACAGGTAGAACCTGCTATTACTGCATTATTGGTAAATGAAGCAGTGTAAGGCAGCGAACAAACTTTGCGCGCAGGACTAGTGCTAAACGTTGCGGTTGGTGGTACGCCTATCACTAATGGTATGGTAGATTGTTTGGTAATCACACAACCGCCTGGTAGCGTCACACGTACCGTCGGAAAGTAAGTACCTGGACAAGTATAAACGGTAGTCGGGTCGGGTACGATGGAGTTAGCTGGCGTAGCACCGCCACCTGAACAGGTGATAGCAGGGTCAAACGTCCATACCGAAGAGGTTGCACCGGCAGGACCCGTAAACTGTATAGGTGTGCCGATACAAGTATTGGTAGGTGCGAACGAAAAGTTAATGGTTCCACCTACATTGACCAATGCGGGTTGTATCAAGGTATCTTTACAACCATTCACACCCGAAGTAATGAGCGTAACGGTGTAGCTACCGCCGCTATAAGTATGAGATGGCGTTAAGCCAGTACCGCGTGGTGTGCCGTCGCCGAAATCCCAGTCGTAGGTGGTTTGTTGCCCAAAAGTAGGTGTGCAACTTGCGTCAAAATTGACCGTGAGCGGCGCGGTACAAGACGAAGCGGTAGAAGAGGTGAAACACGCACGGGGGGTAGGTACAACTTTGACTACGTCGGTTTTTTGTAAGATAGCCAAACAGCCCTTATCATCGCGCACTTGCAAAGTAATAGCATAGTTGCCCGTCGCGTTAAACGCAAAGCAAGGCGTAGGGGTACCTGGAGGGCGAAAGCCAATGGGCGAATTGGGCAAACCGACACTGTTAGGCACACCGCCACCCGAATTCCATACCCAGCTGACGACTTGGCTACCAGCCGCCGCCACACTAAGATCTTGCATACACACATTAAGTGGTGCGCAACCTTGCGTGATAGCACCTGGCACAGGTGCGAAATCAATCGTTGGTGGACGATATACGCAAATATACCCTACTCTCTCGAGCGTAGCAGTGTTGCCTGCATTATCGCGCACACTAAGGCGCACAGAATAACAGGGCTGATTGGGGTTACTACTCGGCGTATATATATGACCAGGTCGGTCTATATTAGAGCGGTTGGTGCCGTCGCCAAAATCCCAATCGTAAAATACGATAGGATTAGTACTCGTGATAGATGGTGTAAAAGAAGTAACAAGCTGACCGCAGCCACGAGTGGCAGAGGAACTGATACTATCAATCGTTATTTGGGCGTTAAGCCCTGCCAAAAACATGAGGTTTAAGGCGACTAAACTTAGTAGGCGAATTGTGCGCATAAACAAGTAAGAATAAAATAATGGTATAAATATATTATGAAAATATTAAATAGAGTACTGATATACTGTAATCTTATGAATACAAAGGTAAATAATATTGGTAAATAAAGGTGTTGCGAAAAAAAGACACTTGTCGGAAATATTTTTATTACAAGATAGTTATAGGCTTTATTTCATTGAATAAAAGTTTTAATTTAAAATCAAAATAATAATTTTTTTATATCCTTTAAACAAATAAATTTGACGTTTAAATTAAAAATACAGTAAATTTACGTTTTATAATAAATTGTTGATTTTGATATTGTGTTTTGCACTGCATTTACGAACGAAAACCTTGTTTGTTTTATTGTATTGAAAGAAATAAAAAATACCTACTCAAAACTTGTGTCAAAGTTAAGGTTTACTTATTACATAAAATAATAATTTCAAAAAAAACTAATTTTAAAAATATAAATTAATAAGTGAAATATATTAATCACAATATATTGGAGATGAATAATAAGCCTATAATGCTGTCGATGGTAGGGATTTCGATGCTGGCAGCCCTGTCTTTTTTTGCGATACGCCCGTACACCCTTTCGCTCCGCACGACGTTTGTGCCGCTCGGCGAGAGCAGTTTTGAGCTACGCAAAACGGTATCCTCTCGCGGCGAAATGCCTTTTGTTTTTTGTGCGGTGCATGAAAACGAACGGACGGCTGCCGCCGCAACCTACGAGTTTTTGCGGCAGATGGGCGGTACTCTATTTGAGGTGCGCGCGCAGGGCAACCGACACGTTGCGTTTAAGCTAAAAAAGAAAACTTATCTGTTTGACCCGAACCGTATTTTCACGACTATGGGCATCGCGGCTACGCTACGCGAACGCGGCAGGTACTCCGACGACGCACTGACGGCGGTGAACCGTTTTGCTACGCGGATAGTAGATAGCCTTGTGGCGCGCAAGCAGGTAATAGTGTCGATGCACAACAGCACCGATGGCGCGTTTTCGGTGCGCAGCTACCTACCCGACAGCACCTACGCGAAATGCGTTCGCGATATTTATATTAATGGTGGGCGAGACGAGGACGAGTTTTTTTATGTCACCCAAAAATCGTACTTTAACGCTTTACGCGCAAAGGGTTTCAATGTGGTGTTGCAAGATAACAAAACGACCGAAGACGACGGCTCACTCTCTATTTATTGCGGCAAACGCGGCATCAAATACATTAATATAGAGGCGCAGCACACGCACCTCGCCGAACAAGGCGAAATGCTGCAAGCGGTGTACGAACTGCTCAAAAAAGCCGCGCCGCCTGCAATAGCCGCGCGACCTGCGGTAACGGCAATAGATACGACAAAAGCAAAACAAACGTCAGTCCAAAAAGCTGCGGAAGAAGAAGATTAGTTTTTACTATAAAATGCTAAATTTTTAAAAATAATCTTACATTTGCAGCGTTTTACACTTACAAAATAAAAAGAACAATGGCTTTAAGAGCAAAAATAGCAGGTATCGGACATTATGTACCTGAGCGCGTGGTGACAAACGCCGACCTCGCCGCCGTGATGGACACGAGCGACGAATGGATACAGGAACGCACGGGCATCAAGGAACGACGCTATGCGAAACGGCACGAAGAGACGACGACGACTATGGCAGCCGCCGCAGCACATATCGCGATAGAACGGGCAGGAATCACCGCAAAAGACGTTGATTTTATCGTTTTTGCTACGCTTTCGCCTGATTATTACTTCCCGGGCTGCGGCGTTTTATTGCAACGGCTGCTGGGCTGCGGCGAAATAGGCGCGCTCGATGTGCGCAATCAGTGCAGTGGTTTTGTATATTCGCTGTCGGTTGCTGATGCGTTTATTCGCGCTGGCGTATATAAAAACGTGTTGGTTATTGGTTCGGAATACCATTCTATGGGCTTAGATTTTAGTACTCGCGGACGCAACGTGACCGTGATTTTTGGCGACGGCGCAGGCGCGGTGATACTGCAACCGACGACGAACGAAAACGAGGGCATATTGAGTACGCACCTGCACTCAGACGGCGCGCAAGCGGAAGACCTTGCTACCATCAACCCTGGCAGTCACGGCGGCTTGTGGCTCGGCAAAGAGCAGTTTGGCTACAACGAAGATGCTGTTTTTGGCGAAAGTTTTGTGACGCAAAAAATGCTCGACGACGGCATCGTTCCGCAAATGAACGGGCAGGCGGTATTCAAAAAAGCGGTGGTCAAATTTCCCGAAGTGATTATGGAGGCATTAACACATAATAACCTCACTACCAACGATATAGATATGCTGGTGCCGCATCAGGCGAATTTGCGCATCAGCGAATTTGTGCAGCGAACGCTGCGTTTGCCGAACGAAAAAGTGTTTAATAACATACAAAAATATGGCAATACGACCGCCGCTTCTATTCCTATCGCGCTCTGCGAAGCCTACGAAGCTGGGCTTATCAAAAAAGGAGATTTGGTGTGTTTGGCGGCATTCGGTAGCGGCTTCACTTGGGGTAGCGCGCTGCTAAGATGGTAGTTTTTTTAGTGATTAGTTTTTTAGCGATTAGTGATTAATAAAAAAATGCGGATACAGCCAATAAGTGGTCGTATCCGCGTTTTTGTTTTAATTTTTTATTTAATTCTTTCCTGTGGTTTTACCAATTTGCCTTAAACATTTGTATAGCGATAGCCAGCAAAATGACACCGAAAAACTTTTTGATGACGGAAAGCGTTTGTTCGCCCAATTTTTCCTCGATAAAATCGACCAAACGCAGCGTGAAATAAATCACAATCAGATTGAGCGCGATACCGAGCGCGACTTCTATTTTATTGAAATGCGCGTTGAGCGACAAAATAGTGGTGAGCGTACCGACTCCCGTGAGTATCGGGAACGCAATAGGCACGAGCGAACTGCTCGGTCCACCGTTGCTGTCGGTCTTGAAAATGTCGCGCCCAAGTAGCATTTCTAAGGCTACCGCGAACAGCACTAACGAACCCGCTAACGCAAACGATTGCACTTCTACGCCCAAAAGGTGTAAAATACGCTCGCCCAAAAAGAGAAACAAAATCATCAGAAAACCCGAAAACAGGGTAATCGGTGTAGCTGCTAAGCCGCCCGCTTTTTGTTTGACGGAGATGATAGTAGGCACGCCGCCAATTACGTCGATGACGACGAACAGCGTGGAGGCAGCAGCAAAAACATTAGCTAAATGGAACATTGGCATATTTTGATTGAAGTTTAGTTTATAATAAAAAAACAATATTTTATTTGGAATGGAATATCATTTTGTATTAATATAAAATATAATATCAAAAATCATGCCTTTTACCACATAATAGACAAAATGGCATTGCTAAATAATTGTTAAGAGAGGATAGGTTGCGTTTTATTAGCTAAGTCAAGAATTTACTGTTGGTGTTTTGTGATGATAGCTTGTACCTCGTCCGAAGTTTTTTGTGTTGCGAGTGCAATATCTGCAACAGAAACGCCGATTTTGTGAAAATTTAAAATTATATTTTCTTCTTTTATAGCTGCTTGTACTGTCGCTCTTACCCGTTCCTCCTCCACTCCTTCCTCTTTACTTTGGCTTTCGCGAACGGCGGCTGCTTTACGGCGCATCACATCAATTTTTGACTCGGCTAACTCTTCGGGCGATAAATTATCAAAATCAGCTAAACTTGCCGCTTTCGCAATAGCAGGATTACTCCTATTAATATTAGGGTTTTCGGGGTTTTTCATCGATTCCTTTATAAGATTGAGCCAATCTGAAATTCTTTCGGGCGTTTTAGGCTGCGTATAGGTCGGATTGAGGATAATCATTTTATGATTAGTCATGCGAATTATCTCCCCGTTCAAGTCGCGCGGATTGATGTCGGTTATGATGACATCTTTTTTCACGGGAGTACCCGTTTTATCAATAATTTTGTAGGCGGAGGTGACTACCACAATCACATAAATTTCTTTGTCGTAGGCGTAATCTGCACTGCTGCGCTGTACATCAACCAAATTTGCTAAAAAATAGTGCGAAAAGCGGTCGTAAGTATAGTCATAATCCACTTTTTGAATTTCTACAATCGTGCGCGTTGCTTTGTCTTCTGCGAATAAATCCATTTTGAACTTAATCGAGCTGACTTTACTCAATAGCACTTTTTCGGTTTCTACCTTGCTGATACGCACGTCAATACCCAAAATATCTTTCACGAACGCAGTAAAAATACCCACATCGGTAAAGACTTTTTTGAAATGTACTTCGTTATCTAAATTGGCTAACATAATTCGATGTTTTTAGGATTGTGAGATATAAAGATAGGTTTTTTTCGCTTGTTTTTGCTTTTTGCCTAATGGTAGAGGGCTTTGTATAGGCATATGATCGGGTAGCCAAAACCAAAAATTTTAGATATAGTTTTTACGGTTTACAATAAATATATACGTTTGCATTTACTTCTTGACAGCTTGAATTTAAACAAGAAATAAACCATAGAATTTGAATTGTTTCGCTTCTTTGTACAAATATTTCACCTTTTTTTAATTTACATAGATTTTCTTCTAGTTTACATTTGGAAATAAAATTTATAACTATATATACTTCTCTTTTGAAATGTGGGTTTTTTATAGTCTTTTTAATTTGAGCAATTGCAGCGTCAACACTATCACCTCTTCTTAGTTTTTTAATATCTGTATTTACACCGCCACCGGTATAGTTACCACTCTGTAGCTTTTTTACTTGATAGCTGAGACTCTTGTGGGTTCAAATTCCCCAAATTTTTTTGAGCTTGACCAACTATATCTTGAAAATCAGTAGCAGAAAAAGTTGAACCTTTATATTTTGAGTGGTAGAAAACTATTTTTTCATTAGTAACTAAGATATGGTCAGCCCATTCTTTTCCTAAATCATCACATATTAAATAATCTGTATCCATTAAACATTTTTTTAAACATTCTTTTTCCACAACATTAAAAATTGAACCAATATCAAATTTAGTTTGTCCAACCCTAAACATTCCTTTTTCGCTATTAACACTATTGAGTTCACAACAAGGTTTGAAGATTTGTAAAAAATAACTTAGTGTAGGAAATCCGTTGCGGCTACACAAATTAGTATTTTTCATATTTAATGGCAAAATATTATTTTGATTTTCAGGAAATATACGTTTAAAT
>JAYWGJ010000427.1:0-11961 GCA_043778315.1 Saprospiraceae bacterium
GCCGATAAACAGCATATTTTTTTATTTATAATATAAAAATTACATATCCGCCGTCGGACCATAAATACTCGGCAGCGCAACATCTAACAAGCGCAAATACACTGTTAATTGTCCGCGATGATGGTACAAATGGTTTAAACACCAAGTTCTTACTATGTCACTTTTAGGCGCGGTATAATAAATTTGCTCACCGTTGCGCATCGTCCAAGGGTTCAAAAACTCGCTTTCAGGCGTTTCCAATAATATTTTTTCGGTAGCGGCTACGCCTTTGTCGTGTATAGCGAGCAGGTCGGCGGTACTATTACAGACCGTTGCGACGAAGCCTTCGCCCGAAAAATCCAGCTCGTGTTGCACCAAGCAAACGTCCCACCAATCAGCAATTTCGGCAACGTGCGTAGCGAGTCGCCCGAGCGACATTGATTTTTCATGCGGTTTAAAATCCGATTTTTCGAAAGGTACGCGCTCCAATAAACGGCGTGTTGCGGCAGCTTCTGCCTTGATTTCGGCTAATAATCGTTGATTTAAAGACATTTTTTTGTTTTTATAATAAAAATAATTTTTCTGATTTCTGTTAAATTTCAATTGTTATTAATACATCTGTCACCCATTTTCGAGCTATTAACGTAGGAAATAAGGAGAGTTGCATACGTCCATCTTTGCCCCAACCCGGTTGCGTGCATATTCCAGGCGGACCGTTCAGCCCTAAACAAATTATCGCTTGAAGTGCCATTTTTCCTGTGCGCTCGTCGGCGTGTTTGATAGATAAGCGCAAGCCGATTTCGGGTAATTGCTCAATGATTTCGGGCGCGAGTTTTGGCGTAGCTGTATCGTGTATGCCATTGATACCCAAGTAATTAACTACTATTCTATCAATTTTCAGCATTGGTAAACTTACCCAAATTTTTTGCGCTTCCTCGGCAAATCGTTGCGCCTTAGCGTAAGCATACGGATAGGAAAAATAAAATATTTGGTCGGAGGTATAGCCTTCTATCTGTCCGATACAGAGTTTGAGTAATTCGGGTCGCGGTTTGCCTTTTACATTGCTGACGCGAACCTTGTTTTCACCGATTTCTTCGAGTTTTATTTGTGTCAAATCGACGGTTACGTCGGGCGTGATATAATGCCCAGGGTTGTGTATTTCATACACCAATTGTTCGCGAACGGTGTTATAGCTCACTTTTCCGCCCGAGCCGTCGAGCTTCGTGATGACCGCTGCGCCGTCTGCCGCGACGTGCGCAATCGGATAGCCCAAATTCCAGTAATCGTAGTCGGGCTGCCATTCGCTGTACGCATTACCGCCGCTCGCTTGTCCGCCACACTCCAAAATATGCCCGACGGTGATACCTGCGGCGAGGCGGTCGAGGTCGGTTTGCGTGAGTTCGCCATCGTCCAAATTCCAACCAAACTCGTGTACCAATACGCCGAGTGTAAGGCACGGGTCGGCTACGCGCCCCGCCAAAATAATGTCCGCGCCCTGTGCGAGCGCGTCGGCAATCGTCCGCGCACCTGTATAAACGTTCGCGTGTGTACGCGGATAGGACATTTCGGCGATTGGTATTTTGGTATCTAAATGCTGCATTTGTTCGCCTGCCCCTTGCATTTCATCGAGTTTATCCATCAAATTATCGCCCTCGATGGCAATGATTTTGATACCCGTAATACCTTGTTTTTGCAACAATGCAGCCAATTTTTTTGCTGCACCCGACGGATTCATACCACCGCTATTCGTCACTATTTTCATTCCGTTGCGCAAAGCAATAGGAAAAAGAGTGAAGGCATTGAGTTCGATATCACGAGCGTAACCGAGCAAGGGGTCGCGGATTTTATCTTTTTGCAATATCGATAAAGTGAGTTCGGCGAGCGCGTCGAAGACCAAATAATCGGCTGCTTTCGCTTTCGCTATCGCTATTGCACCCGAAGGACTATCGCCATAAAAGCCTTGCGCGCCAGCAATACGGACTATTTTTGTTGTCAAATCGGACATTATACATTATTATAAAAAATATTATTATACAACTTCTCCTTTTATAACTACCGTTTTAATCCAATCAGAACCATACGAATAAGGTAAAAAAGCGAGGGAACTTACTTTTTTTGTAATTATAAAATTAGCGAATTTGCCAACTGCGAGCGAACCGTATTCCGCCGAAAGTTCCATCGCCGCCGCGCCGTTGAGCGTAAGTGCGTTAAGGGCTTCTTCGGGTGTGAGGCGCATTTGAATACAGCCGAGCGAAAAAACAAACGGCATTTTGCCCGACGGCGTACTGCCAGGATTGTAGTCGCTTGCCAAGCAAAGCGGCAAACCTGCGTCGATGATTTGTCGAGCAGGCGTATAAGGAATGCGTAAAAAAAATGAAGTGCCAGGCAGCGCGGTCGGCATCGTATTTGATTGCAATAAGCAGTCAATTTCGGTTTGCGTGATGCGCTCTAAATGGTCGACCGAGACCGCACTGTTCGCTACACCAACCTGCACGCCGCCGCTAACCTCGAGTTCGTTCGCGTGTATTTTTGGCTTTAAGCCAAATTGAGCGGCAGCTTTCAAAATTTTATCCGTTTCGGGAACGGTATAAAAACCTTTATCACAAAAAACATCTACATAATCTGCCAAACCTTCGTCCGCTATTTGCGGTAGCATCTCGTTGATAATCAAGTTAATATACGCATTTCTATCGTTTTTATATATAGTAGGAACAGCGTGCGCACCCAAAAACGTAGCTTTTATGGTTTGGCGCGTCATGGTCTTGAGGCGTTGTATGACGCGGAGCATTTTCAGTTCGCTCACTACGCTCAATCCGTAGCCGCTTTTGATTTCGATGCAGCCCGTACCAAAACTTTGCACTTCCATGAGTCGCGCAAAAGCAGACTCGAGTAGTTCGTCTTCGGAGGCTTCGGCGAGGCGTTGCGCGGAGTTGAGTATGCCGCCGCCGCGCTCGGCTATTTGCTCGTAGGTCAGCCCGTTTATTCTATCCACAAACTCGGTTTCGCGGCTGCCCGCATATACTATATGTGTATGCGAGTCGCACCATGCGGGCAAAACCAAGCCGTCTTGCGCGTCGATGATTTGGTCGGCGCGGTCGGGACAGTCTGTCATCGCGCCAAAACGCGCAATGCGTTCCCCCTCTATCAGAAGGAACGCATTGGGAATATTGTATATATTTTGCATCTCGACACCACGCGCTACGAGGCGCAGTTGCGTGTCCGCTTGCAATAAATTTTTGATATTGGTAATTAATAAACTACGCATAAAGTATGTTGTAATGTAAACGACATTATCGGGAACGATAAAAAATAGTTAAAACGTAGTGAAACGAAGGGTTAAGCTATTTTTTGAGTGCAGATAAAGAATGTCGTTTATATTACTTCAGCTACATATTTGTTTTTTAGTTAGAACAAAGGTAGCGTAATTTTTATTTTTAACACCTATTTGAGGCTTTTTATTGTAATAAAGCTAAATTTTTAACCACGCCTGAAATGCCGCTCGCAGTCAATTTTTTGCGAAAAGCATCTGCTTGTGCATTAGTGGCAAACGACCCTAACATGACTTTGTACATCGGCTCAGGTTTACCTGCTAAGGGCTGTACATACACCAAAACCGTTTCGTCGGCGAAGGTATCTTGCAAGCGAGTTACTTCTTTTAACAAGAATGCAAATTGGTAAAAAACACCCGTTTGAACACTAAAACCCTTGTTTTCTTTCTTTTTAGCCGAAAATTCGTATAGTCCTTCTCCAAAATTAGTGGGTAATTTTTCAGCAGTAGGTACTGCTGGCTTCGGAGTGGTAATGCCTTGCGATGCAGGCGCGGGCGCAGTTTTTGGAGCTATTCTTGTTGGAGTAGAGGCTTTGGTAGCGGTTTGTGGCTTTGCGATTGTTGGACGCGGAGGCGTAGCAAGGTTGGCGCGCAGGGGCGGCTTAACCAGAGTAGGTGCTTTTTTTGTCGGGTCTGTCTTGGGCGAAGAAGCAGGCGGCGTAGTTGCTATTGGTTTAGGTTTAAGGTCGCCGCTATTGTTATTAACATTAGGAACTAACGCGCTTTTTTTGACTTTATTATTGGGCGTATCGTGTTTCTGCATTTCCCGCATAAAGCGGGTCGTTCCCATCGATTCTTCGTAGCGCGCTACCATTTGTCCTTGCGAATTAAAAACCAAAAACGTAGGTAAAGTCTTGATGTTATACTGCTGTTTGAGCGAATATCCATCAAATTCTTCTACATCGACCTTAAACGGTACATAGCTTTTTTCTAAGTAACGCGCCAACTGGTCGTCATTAAAAGTAGTCTCGTCCATTAAGGCGCAGGGCGCGCACCAAGACGCATGAAAATCGATAAAATATAATTTACCTTCGTCGCGCGCTTTTTGCTTTACAGAAGTCAATGACCCCGAAAAAAAACGTACCTTTGTTTGTGCTTGTACAAAAGCAGATAAAGTACTGAAATAAATAATCAATAGAATGGATAAGGCTCTTTGCATGACTTAATTTTTTTGGGTGGGGATTGGAATTTTTGGATAAATGTACTTTTAATAATTTAGAGATTGGCTCTACTTTTCTAAATACTCGAGCGGCGTAACGGATAGCTCTTTTGACTTTATATTATTAAAGTCCTGCTTCAGTGTAACCGCTTTAAGTCTATTTTCAGGCGTGTCGAATTTTTGGGCTTTGCACAAAAAACGAGCAGCTCCCATCGCCTCTTCGTAGCGCGCTACCATTTTTCCCTGCGAGTCAAAAATCAAAAAAGTAGGCAAGGTTTTGATATTGTACTGCTGCTTCAGCGAATATCCACAATCTTCCTCTATATCGACCTTAAATGGTACATAAGTTTTTTCTAAATAACGTGCCACTTGGTAATCATTGAAAGTCGTTTCGTCCATCAAGGCGCAATGCGCGCACCAGTCCGCCTTAAAAACGAGCATATAAACTTACCTTCGTCGCTTGCCTTTTGCTTTGCGGCAGCTAATGACCCCGAAAAAAAACGTACTTTTGTTTGTGCTTGCACAAAATAAGTAAAAGTGCTAAAATAAGCAACTAATAGAATGAATAAGACTTTTTGCATGATTTAATTTTTTAATGTGGAGGTATGATTTTTTTTAAGTAAGCGTACTATCGAGCGTAAAGTGATGTCACAATAAATGTATTATTCTAAATATTTACACTCAAACTTAAAGACGTAGTTAGGATTAGAGCGGTTGCTTATATATTAGTACTATTTTTTAATGTATATTAAATAAAACACTATAATAAAATAAATATTATTAATAATAAAACATTTTAAATAATGATAAACAATACTTAATGTATTTGAAATAATTATATTTATTAGTAATATTGAAATAAAAAAGAAATGATTTTTGTAATAAAATTTTAAATAATTTTTCTAAAAATAAACTTTATAGTTGATAATAATATATGAAACTACCTGTCACAATAGACTTTGCAAAACTCTGCGATAAAAAAGACGAACTCCGTGCTTATCGCAAACGGTTTCACTTCCCAAAACACGAAGGTAAAGATGTACTTTATTTCTGTGGCAATTCGCTTGGCTTACAACCCAAAACAACGGCAAATTACCTCAAAAAAGAGCTAAAACAGTGGGCGGATTATGGCGTAGAAGGGCATTTTGAAGGCGAATTACCTTGGAAGTATTACCATCATTTTTTGTTAAAACAAAGTGCAGAATTAGTCGGCGCGACAAATACGAACGAAGTAATAGTGATGAATACGCTCACTACAAATCTACATTTATTGTTAGTTTCGTTTTATCGCCCAACGGCGCAACGCTTCAAAATCATTATGGAAGCTGGCGCGTTTCCGTCCGACCAGTACGCAGTAGAATCGCAGGTGCGGCTACATGGCTACGACCCCGAAACTGCAATTATTGAGATTTCACCGCGCAAAAATGAATTTAATCTGCGTACTAAAGATATTCAGCGCGTTATTGCGGAGCATGGTGATACGGCTGCTTTGGTGCTATTTGGCGGCGTAAATTACTATACTGGGCAGTTTTTTGATATAGAAGCCATAACTGCCGCCGCACATAAAGTAGGCGCGTATGCAGGCTTCGACCTCGCACACGCCGCAGGAAATGTGCCGTTGAGCCTGCACAATTGGGACGCGGATTTTGCGACTTGGTGTACCTACAAGTACCTTAACTCGGGTCCGGGCGGGACAAGCGGCGTATATATACACGAGCGACACGGCAACAATCCTGCGCTGCCGCGCATGGCGGGCTGGTGGGGACACGACGAAGCTACCCGATTTCAGATGCGCAAAGGATTCGTTCCGATGCAAGGCGCGGCGGGTTGGCAACTTAGCAATGCGCCGATTTTTGCTATGGCGGCTCACCGCGCAAGTTTAGATATTTTTTCGGAAGTGGGCATGGCTGCTTTGCGCAAAAAAAGCGAAAAACTAACAGGCTACCTCGAGTTTTTACTCGACGACCTCAACGCCGAATACGGCGCAGACCTTTTCACTATCATCACGCCGAGCAACCCCGAGGAACGCGGCTGTCAATTGTCGCTCGTTTTTCACCGCTTCGGCAAGCCGATTTTTGACGCGCTGACCGCAAAAGGTGTGATTAGCGACTGGCGCGAACCCGACGTTATTCGTTTTGCACCCGTTCCGTTGTACAATTCGTTTGAGGACGTTTGGCGCACCGTACAAATTATAACCGAGGTTGTAGCCGCAAAAACGAAAGTGTAAATAACGCAAAGTGAACTTTTTGACAACTAAAATGGTTTATAAATATAGAAGAGATACCAAAAACGAAACTTTTATCCATTATGATATAAAAAAAGTGGTAAAAATTGGTTTAAAAACCAATTTTTACCACTTTTTTTATTGCGCATTACTATCCTATTTTATTCAGGCTCAAAGCCTAATATAATAGTGAATTTACCAAAATCAGACACCTTTGCATTGCTATTAATAAGCGACGGTTTATCTAAACCTAAACCATAATCAAACCCAAGCGTTCCGAACATCGGTAAAAATACGCGCAAACCCGCGCCTGCCGTGCGGTAAAGATTGAGCGGATTATAGTCTTTTAAGTTGTTCCAGGCATTTCCGCCCTCCAAAAACGTAGTAGCATAAATCGTCGAACTCGGATTAGTCGTGAGTGCGTAGCGCATCTCCGCCGTAAATTTATTAAACATCGCCGCACCCGTACCCGAACCGTTCGCCGCTATTTGCTCGACCTCGTACCCGCGCAAAGCAATGAGGTCGGTTCCCAATAAAAATTGATTGCCGCCTAAGCCCGAAATACCGTCGCCACCTAATCTGAACCGCTCGAACGGCGACAAACCGATTTTGCTATTGTACGAACCGAGTACACCCATTTTCACTACCGTCCGCAATACTATTTTGTTGCTGCTACCGATAGGCGTGAACCACTCGCCCGTAAACTTCCATTTGTGGTATTCCAAAAACTTGAATTTTTCGTTTGCCGAAAGGTCATCATATTTTCTATTGTCAAACAAAGAATACGGCGGCGTGAATTGCATCGACAATAAAAACCGCGAACCTGAAGTAGGAAAAATCGGATTGTCGATGCTATTACGCGAAAATGTTTGGTTGATACTAATATTATTAAAATTCCCTTGCGTAATACCCGCAAACCCGGGCCATCTGTTGAGTTCTATATTTTGAAAGTTAAGAGACGTTTGCGATACAAAATAATCATCAGGTTTTTTGAGGCGCGTACCGATACCGACAGAGCCGCCCAAAATACCCAAACCGCTATACGATTCCGTTCCCGTTACGCCACGGCTTTGTAGCGTATAAAACGCACTTACCGAAAGCGCGTTTGGTTTTTTGCCACCGAGCCAAGGCTCTGTAAACGACGCATTATAAGACTGATAAAACCCGCCCGTAGATTGCATACGAAGCGATAGTTTTTGTCCGTCGCCTTGCGGCAACGGCGACCACGTTTCGGGTTTGTTCACGTTGCGAAGCGAAAAGTTATTGAACGTCACACCGAGTGTACCGATAATCGCGTTGTTAAAACCGCCCCAACCTGCCGATAATTCCAACTGGTCTGACGGCTTTTCCTCTACCGTATATTCTATGTCGACTGTTCCTTTTTGCGCATCGACGGGCGTATTGACACCAAATTTTTCAGGGTTGAAATAACCCAACGAGATTAGCTCGCGCTGCGAACGCATGATATCTGAACGGCTGAATTTCTGCCCAGGCTTAGTGCGTAGCTCGCGGCGGATAACGTGTTCGTGTGTACGGTCGTTGCCCTTTATCGTCACGTTATTGATGGTCGCTTGCGGTCCTTCAAAAATCCGCAATTCGTAGTCAATCGAGTCTTTATCGATAGAGGTTTCTATCGGGTCGACACGAAAAAACAAATAACCATTATCCATATACAACGACGACACATCACGTCCGTCTTGACTGAAACGCAGGCGTTGCTCGAGTTTTTGCGAGTCGAAAACGTCGCCTTTTTCTATACCCAAAATCTCTTTGAGTCGCTCCGAAGTATATATCGCATTGCCCTTGAAGTTCACATGACGGAAGTAATATCTTCTGCCTTCGTTCACTTTCATCTTTATATTCAAAAAATTCCCTTTGCGGGTAACGGTATCAAAATCGATAGTCGCGTCGCGCAAACCAATCGTATTATAATAATCGATAATCATTTTTTTATCGTTCTCAAACTCCTCTTTATTGAACTTCCCGGGTGTGAAAATAGGTATAAATTGCTTGGTTTCCTTCATCGTTTTGCGCAATTTGCCCGCTTTTGCATTCGAGTTACCCTCGAATGTGATGCGACGAATATGCACTTTGCTACCCGATTTGACATTAAAAACGATGCGCGAACTGTTCGGCATGATAGAATCTTTGAGTTCTTGCACCTCCGTTTTCACGTCCAAATAACCGTTATCTATAAAATAACGGTTGATAGCGTTCACCGAATTGGTTTTCGCGTCTTCGGTAACGATGCTACCTTTTAGCAAAAAGCGGCTAATTTTAGCATTAATATCCTCGTGCAATGCCTTTTTTACACCGTTATAAGAGTAGCGCGACAAGCGCGGACGCTCTACGACATGAATACTCAAAAATAGAATATCGCCTATTTTTTTATCCACATCGACCCGCACATCTGTAAACAGTTTGAGCTTCCAGAGGTTACGGATTGCACCCGAAATCTGTTCGCCAGGTAATTTTATTTTTTGTCCGATACTCAACCCCGATACCGCAATAATCGCGTTCGGGTCGCTAAACAAGCCGCCTTTTACCTCAATTCCGCCTATTTCTAACTCGATAGGTGTGGAATACGGGTCGACGGGTCGTTCGGGTTTGGTGGTGTCGGCAGCGGCAGTGCGCGCCGCTTCTTTTTTAGCGGTAGTCGTTTGCGCAGTGGCAAATGTGTTGGCGAGCAGCAGGCTCAGACTTAAAATTAGGTACTTCATTTATTTTTTTTAGAAAACTGCACTACAATCAGCGTAGTAGCGAATATAAGAATTACGATACTTTTATCAGGAACGAAAATAGAATAAAGGGCTGAATATATAACTTAATTTTAGACCGTTTCGATGCCTCGAGGTGTGTTAATAAAACAATAAAATTTTGATGCAAGTACTAATGCGTTTACCAACGCGCTTCAAAAGCAACACAAGATACGAATAATTAAGCAATTTTGAATATTTGGCTTAACTTTGTGTTTTTAAACCAAAAAATATGGCGCGAATTTTAGCAATTGATTATGGCAAACGACGGGTCGGACTCGCCGTAACTGACCCGATGTGCCTCATCGCAACGGCATTAGACACTATCGATACGCCCCAAATTTTCAGCTATTTGACCGCCTATTTCGCGACCGAAACGGTAGAAACTATCGTCATCGGCGAGCCGATGCTGCTCGACGGCGGCAGGTCGAGTATGTCGGATACGGTAGATGTATTTGTTGCTAAACTACAAATTTTATTTCCGCTTATCGCAATAAAGCGGTTAGATGAACGGTTTACGAGCAAAATTGCCACACAACGTATGCTAACAATGGGTTTGAACAAAACGCAACGCCGCGACAAAGGACGTATCGACCGCATCGCCGCCTTGATTATTCTCGAGGATTATTTGTATAGCGAAGGTATTTTTTAGTTTTTTTTATTACTTCAAAAAATCACTTACAATCCTATTATTCAGCTAAAAAAAGCCGCAACTCGAATAAGAGTCACGGCTTTTTTATTTTTATTCTAAAATTAATTTTACAATAAATTTTTATTTTTTACTTGATAACACTAATCCGTTTCACGTCGCTTGCGCCCGCCGCGTTTTGTACGCGAACAATATAAGTACCCGACGGCACATTATTAGTGTCCCAAATTAAGGTATTCAAACCTTCATTTTGGCTTGTATTTACTAATAAATTAGCGATTGGCGCGCCTAAAAGGTTAAAAACCGTCACCGTCGCGTTTGTCGTTTCGGGGAGCCAATAAGCGATAGTCGTCTCCGCCGAAGTCGGATTCGGGAACGCGCTCAACTGAAATTTACTGCTCGGTACGTCGTTCGTACTTACTACCACTTTCGTAGAAGTGTACAAACGGTATTCGCCCGCTTGCAGCGTAATTTGCATATTTGTGTTCGTGACGGTCAAGCTGTCGCCCGTAAATACTTCGTACCATTTGCCCGTTGCGGGAAACGCAGGTACCCCCGTCGAGGCCGCCGTTCCCGTATTCGCCATCGTAATTACGTTGGTATTTGGGTCTAATAAGCGGACAACTTTATAGGTCGTATTGGTACTTAACGTAAAATTATTAGTTTTGAACGCCGCTAAACTCGTTTTCAAACCAATCATTTTTTTATATACATTGAACAAATTTAAGCGGTTCGGGTCGGTATAATAGTTCCAAAGCAATGGTTTTTGGTCTAAGCGACAACCGCCCGTAGTACTAACCGTACCGTTCGAGCAAGTAAAAATAGATTTATCGTAGCCTAATTCGCCCATTTGATAAATCATTTTTGGTCCAGGAACGGTAAAAAACAGCGCGGCTACCATTTCCTGGCGTTTGAGTGCAGTAGCAAGATTTCTGACGCTGTACGCGCCGTTCACCGCTCCAAAGGTGATATTTTTATAATTCAACCGCTCTTCATCGTGGTTTTCCATATACGACATCAAACCTGATTGCGTCCAACCGCGAGCCTTATACGAAGAAGCGTTCGCAATATCAGCAGGAAAGCCCATACTTACTTCGTTGTAATCGCGGTTTGCGCCGCCCGCCCATAGCAAAAAGCCATTATTTGACAATACGGTTTCCTCCGAGTTATCGGCGAAATGTTCCAAAATCGGAATGACCGTCGGGTCGGTTTGTTTCATCACGGTCAGCATACGATTGAGCAGATTAATCCGCGATTGGTCGTATTGTCCCCATGCACCCAAGTTACCGAGCGTGTTCACTTGTGTAAAACCCTTAGAAAGGTCGAAGCGGAAGCCATCAACTTTAAATTCGCTCAA
Source organism: Saprospiraceae bacterium (assembly GCA_043778315.1). Classification (GTDB taxonomy): domain Bacteria; phylum Bacteroidota; class Bacteroidia; order Chitinophagales; family Saprospiraceae; genus JBEEMU01. The sequence continues at coordinate 11,453 of JAYWGJ010000427.1, forward strand.
CCAATACGTTAGCACTCTATCCACATAATCTTTGGTGTACTGACTTTCGTGGTTAAAATCGTAACCGACATTGAACTCGTGTTTCGCGACTACATTCAGCCAAGGGCTGTTTGCCGCTGGCGAACTTGTTGCCGAGTTCCAATACATTTGCGCGAGTGGGCATTGCGAAAAGCAATGATTTAAAGCAATATCCATCACTACCGCGATGCCGCGTTTGTGACATTCATCTATCAGCCGTTTATACGTTTGGCGCGAGCCATAATACTTGTCTAACGCCATGTGAAACGAAGGGTTGTAGCCCCAACTAAGGTTGCCCTCAAACTCGTTCACGGGCATAAACTGAATACAATTGACACCTAATTTTTGTAGGTAATTCAAGCTGTCCAGCACGTTTTGAAAACTTTGTTTGGATACCCAATCGCGTATCAAAAGTTCATAAACCACCAAATCTTTATTATTAGGTTTGGTGAACGACGGCACTTGCCAAGTGTAATCGGCTGCGCCATCCA
>JAYWGJ010000428.1:0-3878 GCA_043778315.1 Saprospiraceae bacterium
ATAAATTTCTTCGTTATCAAAATCATCTTTTGGTAAGTTGAGTGCGACCGCGCCGCCCTCCGCCGTAGTCAGATTTTTTACTGCATGAAAAGAGTAAACCGCTACGTCGGTGCATTGAGCGGCAGGGCTGTTTTCATAGTTTGCGCCAAGCGAGTGCGCCGCATCTGCGAGCAACATAATTCGACCTAATTTTTCTTGTTCGGGTGTACGCGGCTGAAACTTATCTTTCTGCTCGTGAATAATATCCCAAATTTCGGTGTAGTCGCAAGGGTAGCCGCCGATATCGACAGGCATTATCACTTTCGTCTTATTTGTGACAGCTTTTGCAATGGCACGAGTATCGATAGTAAAGTCGTCGGCACGCACATCAACCATTACGGGCGTTGCGCCACAATGTAGCACCACGTTTGCGGTTGAGCAATAAGTGTATGCAGGTACAATGACTTCGTCACCTTCTTGCACACCAAACCAACGGAGCATCAATTCCATACCCGCCGTTGCCGAATTGACGCACAATGCTTTTGGTATTTTACTGAAATCCTCGACCGTTTTTTCTAACGCTTTCATTTTTGGACCGCTCGTTATCCAGCCCGACTGCAACGCATCAACCACTTCCTCGATAATTTCTCTATTGATGAACGGCGGCGAAAAAGGTATGTTTTGTTTCATTTTTTTGATTATTTTCTAAGTTTTCAATTATTTTTTACAAAAAAAGCTATTAGCGGCACGCCAATAGCTTTTTGATTATATTAGTCCTTTATTTCAAAAACTCTCCTTTTATTGCCGCGTAATCAGGCAATTTTAAGCGATGCCACTTGTGTACAATCAGTCCTTTTTTGAATAAAAACACGCCAGGATTACTCCGTATCATTGTTTTTAATAACTTTTCATCGGCAGTAAAAAACGGAAAAGCCGTTTTTGTGGCAGCCGTAAAATTTGCTACTTGCGTAGAGTCGCTGATATTCATTACGCCATAAATCGGCACATTATCTTTCTGAGCTGCCGCAGCCAACTCGTTAATTTCTTTGAAATACGACAAATCGGTATGTTCCCTATCCGACACAATTACGGCGAACGAATAGCCATCGCGGCTCGTGAGCATCGGCGTAATATCTTCGCCGTGCGGTCCATTGATGAGGTAGTCGGCTACTTTTGATACCTCCACTTTTTGCTCGATGCGCTCTTTGAGTTCCCAGTCCGCCCAAACCAAATCTTTGGGCATTGTTTCGGCGGTAAACCGAAGTTCTTTGCCGTCCGCCTTGTTTTTATATACAAAAGTAATCGGATTTTTAGATACTTTTTCTTGCTCTGCTGCTTTGGCAGCTACTATATCAGTTCCGATTTTGAAGGGACGAAAATCTACAATCGGCTCGTCCCAATAATAGTTTTGTACACAAAAAACTGCCCAACCAATCGTTACGGTCGTAGAAAGTGCCGCCCCGATAGCCCCGGAAGTGAATAGAGTCGTCATTTTATCTCTTTGTAAGTACAAAATACTTATCGGAGCTAATAAAATTATATCTTTTATGAACGAAACATAGGGTTTTAGCTTCAAAAAGTCGCCAAAACAGCCGCAGTCTGTCACCCTGCCCGTCAAAGCGGTGTAACCCGTCAGGAGCGTGAAGTAAACCATGAGCGGTATTGCGATAAGCAAAGTTGTTTTTTTCCAAACGCCTAACACTAAATTGATGCCGATATACATCTCCAAAACAATCATACCTATTGCCAAAAAAAGCGTCCAACTATTCAAGCTGCTAAGGCTTAGTTCCGCAAAATAGTCCTGCATTTTGAGCGAGGTTCCCATCGGATCTACTGCTTTTACCGCACCCGAAAACAAGAATAAGGCACCGATGAAGTTTTTGAGCCACTCGATAAACAAGGATTGCGGGCGACGCACGAAGAAAAATATTGCCGTCAATACGCTTGCCGCAACGCCTACATACGCCCAAATTTGGAGTAAGGGCAAGAAATGAATTGGGTTAAATTCCTGAAACATAAATAATTATTAATTTTTGTTTTTATAAAAATATAATTTTGGAGTGCAAAAGTACTACGTTTATAATATGTAACCATATCATTAACAATGCTTTAAATAATTGGTTCATAAACCACTAAAAACTCATTTTTATGAGTGCGAAAACCGAGTAATTAATGATGTCTTGATAATTGGCAGCTACGCCTTCGGAGGCTACGGTTTTGCCCGCGTTGTCTTCTATTTGCTTGATGCGAAGTAGTTTCATGAGTATCAAATCGGTGAATGACGAGATGCGCATATCGCGCCACGCCTCGCCGTAGTCGTGGTTTTTGGCAAGCATAAGGTCACGCGTCGCGGTCGCGTACTGCGTATATAAGGCTTTCACGTCGGCTGCGGGTAGCTCGAGCGGTGTATTTTCGGGCAATTGCTCTTGTATCAACGCCAAAACACTGTAATTGATTAAGCCAATCCACTCGCCGCGAATGTCGTCGGCTACGCGCTGCGTTCCTTTTTCCTCGATGCTGCGAATCCGTTTTGCTTTTATAAATAGTTGGTCGGTGAGCGAGGAGAGCCGCAAAACGCGCCAAGCCGTGCCGTAATCGCTCGTTTTTTTCAAAAACAAGGCTTGACATTCGTCAATTACTGCGTTGTACTGTTGTATGGTGGTCATTTTTTTGTTGTAAAAACATTAAAGTGAACAACTAACAGTGAATAGTTTTTAGTGAATAACGAACAGTGAACAGTGAACAACTAACAGTGAACAACTAACAGTGAACACTTATCGGTTAGTTACAAAAAACTTCACTATTCACTATTCACTGAACACTATTCACTATTCACTGTTCACTGAACACTATAAAGGTATATTTCCGTGTTTGCGCTTGGGCGCGACGACGACTTTATTTTCTAATATTTTGAATGTTTTTATCAATTTGCCGCGCGTTTGCTCGGGGTGAATCACTTCGTCGATGAAGCCGCGAGCGGCGGCACGAAACGGGTTTGCGAAAGTTTCGGCATACTCCGCTTCTTTTTCTTTCCATTTCGCTTCGGGGTCGGCGGCTTCGGCTATTTCTTTTTTGAATATGATCTCGGCTGCGCCTCGTGCGCCCATCACGGCTATTTCGGCGGTGGGCCACGCATAGTTGAAATCCGCGCCGATGTGCTTCGAGTTCATCACGTCATACGCGCCGCCATACGCTTTGCGCGTGATGACGGTGACACGCGGAACGGTCGCTTCGCTGAACGCATATAGCAGTTTCGCGCCGTTTGTGATGATGCCGTGCCACTCTTGGTCGGTGCCGGGCAGGAAGCCAGGAACGTCCTCGAGTACCAAAAGCGGTATATTAAAACAGTCGCAAAAGCGAACAAAACGCGCTCCTTTACGGCTACTTTCTACGTCGAGGCAACCTGCGAGATGCATCGGCTGATTGGCTACAATACCAATACTACGCCCCGCGAGGCGTGCAAAACCGACCAAAATATTTTCGGCGTAATGCGTATGTATCTCAAAAAAAGTATCTGTATCTACTATTCCAGCTATCACTTCGCGCATATCGTAGGGCTGATTGGCGTTGTCGGGAATGAGGTCGATAAGGGTTTTTCGGGTTTCGTCGGTTGCAGTGTACGGCAATAAAGGCACGTCATCGGCGCAGTTTTGCGGCATATACGAGAGCAATTGCTTTATTTTTTGGATACACTCCACGTCGTTAGCGGCGGTGAGGTGCGTCACGCCTGACTTAGTGCTGTGCGCGCTCGCGCCGCCGAGTTCTTCGGCGGTCACTTCTTCGTTCGTCACCGTTTTCACGACGTTCGGACCCGTCACAAACATATACGACGTGTTTTCTACCATAATCGTAAAATCGGTCATCGCGGGGCTGTACACCGCGCCGCCTGCGCAGGGTCC
>JAYWGJ010000429.1:0-3876 GCA_043778315.1 Saprospiraceae bacterium
AATTTTGAAAAAAAGTAAAAGTAACACCCATATTTAAAATAATATTTTGTCAGATTTTGATAAAATTATTTCAGCTTCAATAGCAACGGATTTCCTACACTAAGAATCGAGTACCCTTATTTCTATGAAAAAAATAAGCATTTTCGTTTAAAACTATATTATTTAATTTCTCTTTTTCTATCATAGAAATGTTTTTATTTTTATTTTTGCTTTGGTAGTTCTACAGTATTGTATCGCATAACAGGCGGTAGCTTTAGGCGACGCGACCACAAGAAGATTTGGCGCAATATCGCCGTACAACACAAAGTTAAACTATTATTTGAAACGAAAAAAATAATTTCTATAAACAACCAATCCTCCTCCCTTCTCACTCCTCCGCAAACTCCATATCTGCCGCTTTCGCTTCGCCGTGAACCGCATCGTAGAGCGGCTGCATTTGGTAAGTGCTGCGGTTGTATTTGTTGGCGAGGACGATAAATGTCAGTTTCTCGTCGCCAAAACGATAAATAGACGCGCAGTTGCCGTGCCACCAACCGTTGTGATACACAATTTTTTTGCCGTCGGGATAGCAGAGCAGCCGCCACGCTAAGCCGTAGTTTTTCAGCCCTGCATGCTCGTTGCTGTACGGCGTGTAAGCCGCTTGCAGGAGTTGCGCATCTACTAAGTTCAAGGTATTCAAGGCTTTATCCCATTTATAGAGGTCTTGTACGGTGCTATAAATATTTTTATCGCCATACGTTCCGTCGTCAAATTCTAAGCCGTAGCGCGCATTGCGCATATAGTTTCGCGTACCGTTTTCGGGGAGTTGCGGCTGCACCGCAGGCTGATAGACGCGAGTATGCGTCATGCCCAAAGGCTTGAAAAATACACAGCCCAAAAAATCGGCGTAAGCCATGCCGCTCGCCTTTTGTATCACCTGCGCCAAGACTACAAAATTGGTATTGCAATACTGAAAATGCGTGTCTGGCGGATTGATTAGCGGTAATTTTAGGCTGTCTAATAAGTGCAAAACGGCTTCGTTTGTAAGCAAACCGACCCTATCCTTCCAAATCGGTTCGGCAAAATAAGAGTAATTACTCAACCCCGAACGGTGCATTAAGAGATGTTTTATTTGCAATTCGGGGTACGGAAACGTAGGCAAATATTGGCAAACGGCATCGTTTATGTTCAGAAAATGATGCGTTTGCAGCCACAAAATACCCATTCCCGTAAAGGTTTTGCTAACCGATGCGATGTGAAAAAGCGACTCGGGCGTGAGCGTGTCGCGCTGCTCCACATCGCCGTAGCCCATATATTTTTCAAAAACGATTTTGCCATTTACCGCCACTAACGCCGCGCCGTTAAAACCCGCTTGTCGGTGTCGCTCCTCAAACAGCGCGTTGAGCCGCGACTGTACTGCAACTGCGGCAGTATCGTACTCGAGTGCAACAGCTTGATTTTGAGTATATTGCGCGAGTGTAGCACAATTTATATCCGTTGTGCTATCACTGTTTTTTAGGTACAAAATTCCCGCGAGCGAAATCGTTGCAGCCGCAAATATTATTATAATATTGTATTTTTTTTCTATAATTTTCATATTAGCGCAAAGATGTGAAAAATATTCATTTGTTCCTATATGTTCGTTTTATTTATTTATCATACTTTTTTCTTTGAGCGGCAGTGAAAAAACCTTGCTCACTTTACCGCTCTGCTTCTTTGCATCTCTGCTTCTTTGCGTTTAAAATTGTTTGTTTTATCCTCAAAATATTTGCTTCTTTGCGATAACAAATTTGCACTGCGTTTACTCCCATTTTGAAAGATAACTTTCTTTTTTATCCCGAAAAGCAAAAAAATAAGAACGGAGTTTTTTTATACCAAAGAAGGTTTGTACATTTGTAGTAATTATTTTTATTTACGATCAACTTTCAACTATTTAAAACAAAAACCAAATGGGTAAATTAATTCAAGCCGCCGTTGTGGCAGTTGCTATTTTGTTGGGCTACTACTATTTTTTTGGCAATGAAGCCGAAAAAACACAAGCGCAAACCGTCACTACCGAAGTAAAACAAGGCGTAGTTGCCCTCAAAAACTTTGTCGTTTCGCAAAAAGACAAAGCGGATATAGGTGCGATAAAAGCGAATGTGCAGCGCGCAGGGGCTATCATCAACGACCTATCTAAAACCGCCGTCGAACTCGACCAAAAGTACAAACTCCGCGCCGAGGACCTGCTCGATAAGCAGCAACGCCTCCAAAAGCAACTCGAAATGATAGACCAAACCGCCAAAGACGCGAAGCAGAAAAAAAGCGATATTGAAGCTGCGCTTTCTTCTTTGGTCACAGATATTGATAATCTGACAAAAGATGTAGAGCAGAAAAAGTAGGATATTTAGCTAAAATTATTATGGAAAATAACACTTGGACGACACTCACCGAAGCCGAAATATACGACAATCCTTGGATTACGGTTTCGCATCACGAAGTGATAAACCCGTCTGGCGGCGAAGGAATTTACGGCGTAGTGCATTTCAAAAACTGGGCGATAGGCATTGTCCCGCTTGATGATGAAGGCAATACTTGGCTCGTCGGGCAGTATCGGTACACCCTCAACGCATACAGTTGGGAAATACCCGAAGGCGGCGGACTGATTGGCACCGACCCGCTCCTTAGTGCGCAGCGCGAACTGCTCGAAGAGACTGGCATCATAGCAACTAACTGGACAAAAGTACTCGATATTCATACCTCTAACTCTGTCACAGATGAGTACGGTGTGTGTTATTTGGCTCGTGGGCTGAGTTTTGGTGCATCAGAACCCGAAGCAACCGAAGATTTGCAGGTCCGTAAACTGCCGTTCGCCGAAGCCGTACAGATGGTTTTGCGCGGCGAAATCACCGACGGATTAGCGATAGCTACCATTCTAAAAATCAATTATTTATTAGAAAAAAATCTAATATAAGTGTATGTTTTAAATTAAACAACATTATCGGGAGCGATGAAAAATAGTTAAAACGTAGTGAAACGTAGTGAAACGTAGCTTTTAACCTATTTTTTGAGCGTAGATAAAGAATGTCGTTGAATTTATTTCAGCTAAATGAAAATATGTTTCAAATTAAATAAAGCGGACTGCCATAGTTCGCTTTATTTTTTTTATTTTTGTGGCAGATTAAAATCTCCTTCAAATTTTTAAATCAATAAAAAAATATTTTAACCCTATATCGAGTATGATTATCGAGATTAAAGTGCCGATTATCGGCGAGTCTATCACCGAAGTGACCTTAGCGCAATGGCTAAAAAAAGATGGCGAATTTGTGAATATCGACGAGCCGATATGCGAATTTGAGTCGGATAAAGCGACTTTGGAGCTACCCGCCGAAAAGTCGGGAACGTTGATTTATGTAGCGAAAGCGGGCGACGACTTAGCGATAGGCGCGGTTGTTGCCAAAATAGACACGTCGGCAACTAAGGGCGCGGCAGCGACTCCGCCGCCTGCCGCAGCAGTAGAAACGCCCAAAACGGAAGCACCAAAAACCGCCACACCCGAGCCTAAAAAAGATAGTTACGCCGACGGCACACCTTCGCCTGCTGCCGCCAAAATCATTCGCGAAAACGATTTAGCGAACGTAGAAGGCACAGGCAGAGAGGGACGAATCACGAAAGAAGACGCGCAAAAAGCTATGGAACAAGCCGCGCAACAAGCTGCCAATAATAAAGCGGTCGCACCGAAAACGGAAGAAAAACCAGCACCAAAAGCGGAGGCGAAAGTACCCGTTGCGACAAGCGTAAATACTAATTTTTCGCGCAATGAGCGCAGAGAAAAAATGAGCCGTATGCGCCGAACTATCGCCAAACGATTGGTTTCCGCCAAAAATAATACGGCGATGCTTACTACGTTCAACGAGA
>JAYWGJ010000430.1:0-11836 GCA_043778315.1 Saprospiraceae bacterium
TATGCCGCCAGCCATTTCAAAAAAGTGGTGACTTTTTCTTTATTGACTAATATAGTTTTGGAAAAAGGTAGCGTAAGGTGAATTTGTAAGTGGCGATTAACGGAATGCGAGGCTTCTTTGATGGCTTTTCTGTTCACTAAAAACTGTCGGTTTGCCCGAAAAAAGGTTGGGTAAAGTTTTTGCTCCAAACCTGTTATGGTGTAGTTCGTGCTTAGTTTTTTACCGTCAAGAGAGAGGGCATAAACTACCGCATTTTCTATATACAAAAGGGCTACACTTTCAATATCTATGGGTATAATTTTATCGGCGCGAAAAACCAAAATAGCGGTATCTTTGGGAGCGAGCGGAGGTGATGTTTCGGCTATCAAATTAGCTATTGCGTTAGTTGGCGCAACGTTATTTTTAACAAATAGTACGCTATACTTGTCTATTGCTTGCTGAACGGTAGCCGTAGAAAACGGCTTCAAAATATAATCTATGCCGTAAGTTTTGAATGCTTGCAGGGCGTACTCGTTGTAAGAAGTGCAGAAAATAATCGGTATTTGAAGGTTGGTAGCAGCAAAAATATCAAAACTCGTGCCGTCGCCGAGCTGAATATCCGCAAAAATGAGGTCAATATCGGGTGGGTCTTGCAGTAACGCCTTGCCTTCCGCTACGCTTTCGATGACGTGCAGGATTTCGGCGTTCGGCGATACCGCCTGAATCGTTTTAACCAAATTCCGTGCGGTTTTCGGTTCGTCTTCTATGATAACGATTTTCATCTTTTGCGTTTTACAACAACGGTAATTTTACCACAAAATTATGCGGATTATTTTCTATGATAATGGATTTTTGAACGAGTAGTTTGTAGCGTTTATTCAGATTTTTTAGTCCTGTTTTGGGGCTATCTATTTGCCGAAGGATGTTTTTGGAGTTTTCTATTACCAAAAAATTATTTTCTATTTTGATATAAAAAATAAGCGGATTTTGCTTAGTAAAGTAATTGTGCTTAAACACATTTTCTACTATTATTTGTAACGCCATAATTGGTATTTTTGTTCGCAAAAAGTGGTCTTCAATTTGTATAAAATACGAAAAACTGTCCTCGAAGCGTTCTTTTTGTAAGGTAATATAGCTTTCTACAAAATCTAATTCGCACTGCAAATTCGTCAAATCATTGGAGGAAGCCTCAATAGAATAGCGCAAAAACTCGCTCAATGTGACCACATAATCTTCGGCTTTTTGCGGGTTTTCGCTAATCAGCGACTTCAATACGCTCAACGAATTGAATAAAAAGTGCGGGTGCAATTGCTGTATCAATATTTTGGTATGCGTTTCGGCATTTTCTAGTTCTAAGGCTTGCAATTGTCGCTCTGTTTCCGTTTTTTCCACAAACGCCATCGTAAATTTTAGGATAATAACCAAAATACCGTTGATGGGCAACAGCGTTGAAACAAAATAAATAAACTCAGCTAATAAAAAATCGGGCGGAAAAAAGTCAAATAAACCCAGAGTGGAACACGCCGCCCGCGCCGATACATTGCACAAAAACGATACACAAAACAGGCGCAGACTGCTCCATTGCGGATACCGTTGCACCAAAAAAAAGAGTATCAGCCAGGCGATGAAAAACATGGTCGATAAGCCCAAAAACATCTTTATACTATATAGTGTTTCGGGTCGGTCAAATACATAAAACTGAATAACTCCGAAAAAGGCGATTATCAGCGACGAACTCGCCGCAGTAAGGTAGAGTTCTTTGGTTATTCTTATTTTGGTAGCCATGTTATTTTTTGGCGTAATATTAAGCCAAATGCCCGATATGACCAAGTATCCCCCTATATTTAGGTTAAAAATTTATAGCCGCTTGTAGATTAGGAATAGGCGTGTAAAGCTGCTCGCAATATAGAAATTTACTAAAAATTATATTTCTGTTAAAATAAAATGTTCATTTTTTTATTGATAATCAATCACTTATCATTTTTTTTATAAAAAAAAATAAGAAATAGTATAAAAATTAGGATAGTAATTTGTACCTTTGCGCACCCGAAAGAAAATAATAAGTATGTAAATGTCAGAAATGATATAGAACAACACCTTAGACCTTGTTTTATCTACACAACGGTTTATTTTCGCTCTCCGAAAGAGAGACTTGTAAAAAATCTTATTAATAATAATTTTAAACGAAATTTCTCGTGAAATCATTAAGTTACAAAACCGAATCGGCAAGAAAAGAAACCGTAGAGCATAAATGGTTCGTTATTGACGCAGAGGGTATGGTATTAGGTCGTATGTGTTCGCATATCGCTAATATTTTGCGCGGTAAACACCGCACCGATTTTACGCCGCACGTTGATTGTGGCGATTATGTTATCGTACTAAACGCCGACAAAGTGCGCTTGACAGGTAAAAAAATGGCACAAAAAGAATACCAAACGTTCTCGGGCTATCCGGGCGGTCGTAAGGTGACTTTGGCGGTTAATCAAATGGCAAAACACCCTACCTCGCTTGTCGAAATCGGTGTACGCGGTATGTTGCCTAAAACAAAATTAGGCAACGCAATGATTAAAAAATTGATGGTTTACACGGAGGGCACACACCCGCACGAGGCACAAAAACCAGAAGTTTTGGAAATCAAAATGAAACGATAATTTTTTATTAAAGCGATTTTTCGCAATAGTTTTTTGCAATAAAATATTAGCGTAAAGCAATAAAAAACAAATTAATTTAATCATAAAAACGTCTATTCAGTATTATATATATGGAAATGATAAATGCAATCGGCAGACGTAAAGCGGCAGTAGCGCGCGTGTACTTGATGAAAGGCACAGGCGAAATTACCGTGAATGGCAAGCCGTACAAAGAATATTTCCCGCAACAACACATTGTAGGTTCGGTGTTAGACCCGCTCACTACCGTACAGGTAGAGGCGTTGTATGACGTGAAAGTGAACGTAAACGGTGGCGGATTTAAGGGTCAAGCAGAAGCTATCCGTATGGGTATTTCGCGCGCCTTAGTGAGCTTGGACGAAGAGTTCCGTCCAGCCCTCAAAGCAAAACGTTTCCTTACCCGCGATGCGCGTGTAGTAGAGCGTAAGAAATTTGGTAAACCAAAGGCACGTCGTTCGTTCCAGTTCTCCAAACGTTAATCCGTATCTGTTTTGTATTGAACCAAAATATTTGCCGTTTTTTTATACTATATATAAGGTGTCTAATTTTTTGAAATGCCTGTTGTTTTTATCAAAAATAGTGATATTGGTTGCAATATTTCTTCTTAACAAAATATAATTTTTATATACATGCAAACTCCTACCTATAAGGAATTGCTCGATGCGGGTTGTCACTTCGGGCATCAAAAGCGTAAGTGGAATCCGAAAATGGCTTCCAATATCTTTATGGAACGTAAAGGTATTCACCTCATCGACCTCAACCGCACGGTTGATTCACTCGAGAAAGCAGGTAAAGCTATGCGCCAAATCGCTAAATCGGGTAAAAAAGTATTGTTTGTGGCTACGAAGCGTCAAGCACGCGAAATAGTCGAAAAAGCAGCATTAGAGGTCAGTATGCCATTTGTTACCGAACGTTGGTTGGGTGGTATGATGACCAATTTCGCAACTATCAAGAAATCTATCAATAAAATGAAGAGTCTTGAAAATATGCTCAACGACCCTAAAACCGTTATCAACAAAAAAGAACGTTTGACCATGGAGCGCGAGCGCATCAAATTGGCAAAAGTTTTGGGCGGTATCACGCAGTTGGCTAAATTGCCTTCGGTCGTGTTTTTGGTGGACATAGGTCACGAACACATCGCATTAGAAGAAGCAAAACGCTTGGGCATTCGTACTTTCGGTATCGTTGATACGAATTGCGACCCAAATAAAGTTGATTTTGCTATTCCAGCTAACGATGACGCATCTAAATCAATCACTATCATCGTGAATTATATGGTTTCTTGCATCAAAGAAGGTTTGGCGGAGCGTAGCGAAGTATCGAAAGAAGCACCAAAAGAAGTAGCTAAATCCGAGGAAACACCTGCGGTTTAATCGTTCTTTTTATTATCAAAAAAAATCTATCCACGATATTACAGTACTCCAATATAAGTTGGGGTACTGTAATATATAGTTTATACAGTTAAAAATCATGGAAGTAAAAATCTCTGCACAAGACGTGAATAAATTACGTCAGATGACAGGCGCGGGTATGATGGACTGCAAAAAAGCCCTTGTAGAAGCAGGCGGCGATATTGATGCGGCTATCGACTGGTTGCGCAAAAAAGGTCAGAAAGTAGCGGCGAACCGCGCTGACCGCGAGGCGAAAGAAGGTGCTTGTTTGGCATTGACTTCGCACAACCGTAATAATGGTGTTGTTTTGAAATTGAATTGCGAAACGGATTTTGTTGCTAAAAACGAAAAATTTGTTGATTTAGCAAATGCCGTAGGCGCAATTGTACTCAAAAACTTGCCTGCTACCTTAGACGATTTGTTGGCGTTGCCTTTTGAGGGCGCATTGACTATCGGCGAAAAAATGGTTGAGCAAACAGGTCTTATCGGTGAAAAAATCGAGGTTTCGGGCTATGCGAAATTAGAAACAGCAGCAGGCGAAGGTCAAGTGTTGGCGTATGTACACATGGGCAACCGTGCGGCAGTTATCGTTGCCTTGAACTTGGAAGGCACGGAGTACATCGACGGCGGTCGCAACGTAGCTATGCAAGTAGCGGCTATGCGCCCTGTTGCCTTAGATAAAGACGGCGTTGATGCCACAATGATTGCAAAGGAAATCGAAATCGGTAAAGATTTGGCGCGTCAAGAAGGCAAGCCAGAAGCGATGCTCGACAAAATTGCGCAAGGTCGTTTGGAGAAATTCTACAAAGAAAGCACTTTGTTAAACCAAGTGTATGTAAAAGACGGTTCTATGACCGTTGCCGCTTACATGAAATCTTTGCACAAAGACTTAACAGCGACTGCCTTCCGTCATGTGACTTTAGGCTAATCGATATATTATTAGGCGCGAATTCGGTAACGGGTTCGCGCTTTTTTTTTGATTTTTTTAATATTACATTACATTATTAGGAATGAAGAGAAAATAAGGTACTAAATATTATCACGCAGAATTTTGGGTCAAAACAAGGCAGATTTGAAGTGCGATGCCTAGCATCGTAATAAAAATCTAACGCAGTTTTGGCGCGAAATACAAGTGAGAATATAGTAACTTATTTTGGACGCGTTCCTTAAAATACAAAAACAAAAAATGTCACTTCCGTACAAACGTATTCTACTCAAATTGAGCGGCGAATCGCTCATGGGCAACAAAAATTATGGCATCGACCCTAAAATGTTGATGCACTACGCCCAAGAAATCAAGCAAATACACGCGCTCGGCATCGAAATAGCGATTGTGATAGGCGGCGGTAATATTTTCAGGGGTCTGACGGCTGCTGATAGCGGCATCGAGCGCGTTCAAGGCGATTATATGGGTATGATGGCGACCGTCATCAACTCGATGGCGTTGCAGGCGACGCTCGAAAGCGTGGGTATTCATACCCGCGTGATGACCGCGATTGAGGTCAAGCAAGTCGCCGAGCCTTATATTCGCCGCAAGGCAATGCGTCATTTAGAGAAAAATCGGGTCATTATTTTGGCAGGTGGAACGGGCAATCCGTACTTCACGACCGACTCGGCGGCGGCATTGCGTGCTAACGAAATCAATGCGCAAGTGATACTTAAAGGCACGCGGGTAGATGGCATTTACACCGCCGACCCCGAAAAAGACCCGACCGCAACCAAATACGATACCATTAGTTTTGCAGATGCGATAGCGCAAAACTTGAATGTGATGGATATGACGGCGTTTACGCTCTGCAAAGAAAATAATTTGCCGATTATCGTATTTGATATTAATAAAAAAGATAATTTATTGCGATTGGTAGAAGGCGAAAAAGTAGGTACTTTGGTAAGTTAATAAGCGCATCAAATCTACGTTTTACTAGCAAAAAGGCTCGATGTTTGTCAGGAACATCAAGCCTTTTTTATTTTTATGTTTTATATAATAAAAAATTAGTATTTTTGTCTTTAATTCTGTACTTCACTTTTACACTAAAAATACAATATTACGAATATGTTTGCCACGGATATAAAAAACGTACAGCTTTCGGGCAATTTGGAGCTACTTGCGCGGCAGGTGGTAGAGGGATTTATTATCGGTTTGCACAAAAGTCCTTTTCATGGCTTTTCGGTCGAGTTTGCGGAGCATCGAGTGTATAATCCTGGCGATGCGATGAAAGACATCGACTGGAAAGTGTATGCGCGGACGGATAAATTGTTTATCAAAAAATTTGAGGAGGAAACCAATTTGCGCTGTCAAATAGTGATAGATGCGTCTTCGTCGATGTATTTTCCCGAAGATAAAGCGGCAAAATGGAACAAATTGCAGTTCAGCGCGCTCGGCGCGGCAGCTTTAATGAATTTATTGAAAAAACAACGCGACGCTTTCGGGCTGAGTTTATTCGCCGAAGAGCTGGAAGCGCACTCGCGCACCAAATCAAATACGACACATTACAGACTGTTAATCAGTCAGTTAGAGAATTTGATAGCACAGCCAAAACACAATCGCCCGTCGTTTGTCGCCAAAAACCTGCACTTAGTTTCGGAAAGTGTACACCAAAGGTCGCTAATTATTATTTTTAGTGATATGTTTAATCACGCCGAAAACACCGACGATTTATTGGCTGCTTTGCAGCACCTAAAACACAATAAACACGAGGTGATTTTGTTTCATGTGGTAGATAAAAGCAAGGAATTGGATTTTGAATACGAAAACCGTCCGTATATTTTTGTGGATATGGAAACGGGCGAAAAGGTGCGTTTGCAGTCTAATAAGGTCAAAGAAATGTATGTTACGAAAGTAAAAGCGTTTGAGGAAAACCTGAAAATGCGCTGTTTGCAATATAAAATTGACTTTGTAGAAGCGGATATAAATAAAGGTTTTGAGCAAGTTTTGTTGCCATATTTATTAAAAAGAAGCAAAATGCGCGTATAAAGTCGGCAGCCAAAAGATGATCTGTACTACGTTCTAATTATTTTTCTATCGTTGCTACTGTGTACCTGAATAAAAATATATTCCGTACCTGAACAAAGTCATAAAAATTTAGTTAATATAAGTATTGAAAGAGAAAAAAATTGTAAATTTGCATTTCAAAGAGTAGAGTTAATAATCCACTTGTATTTTAAATATATAAAATAAAAATATGGAAGTTGCTTCAATGCCCAAAAAGATGAAAAAACAAGCTGCCGAGGTGCTTGCGCCGACGTACAGCAAGGAAACGTATATGCTTTGGTACGAAACGATGCTGCGTAGCCGCCGCTTCGAGGAGCGTACTTTGCTGTTGTATAGCCAACAAAAAATCAGGGGATTTTGCCACGTTTACATTGGGCAGGAGGCGATAGCGGGTGCGATAGCGTCCGTGATGCGCCCCGTAGATCCGCTCATTACGGCGTACCGACAACACGCGCCTGCACTCGCGAAGGGCTTAAACGCTCGCGAATGTTTTGCAGAGCTTTGCGGTCGAATAGACGGAAATGTGAAGGGAAAAGGCGGTTCGATGCACTTTTTCTCCAAGGAATGGGGTTTTTTTGGCGGACACGGCATCGTCGGTGCGCAAATTCCTTTGGGCGCAGGTTTGGCTTTTGCCGATAAATACAAAGGCAACGACCATGTTACGGTTTGTATGTTCGGTGACGGCGCGGCGCGTCAAGGCGCGTTGTACGAAGCGTTCAATATGGCGATGACTTGGAAGCTGCCCATCGTTTTTATCTGCGAAAACAACCTTTACGCGATGGGAACGTCGGTAGAACGCACCTCGAATGTACATGATTTGTATAAAATTGGTGCGGCGTTCGAGATGCCGAGCGAACCTGTCGACGGTATGTCGGTAGAGGCGGTTCATGACGCTTTCGAGCGCGCATTTGCACGGGCAAAAGCAGGCGACGGTCCTACTTATTTGGAAATAAAAACCTACCGCTACAAAGGTCACTCGGTCAGTGATCCGCAAAAATACCGCAAAGAAACCGAAGAGGGACGCGGTGAAATGAAGCGTTTTGAGGGGTTGGACCCGCTCAAAATCACTCGCGACAAAATATTAAACGATAATATAGCTACCGAAGAAGAGATAAAAGCGATTGATGCCAAAATAAAGGCGGAGATAGAAGATGCAACCGAGTTTGCGCTCGCGTC
Source organism: Saprospiraceae bacterium (assembly GCA_043778315.1). Classification (GTDB taxonomy): domain Bacteria; phylum Bacteroidota; class Bacteroidia; order Chitinophagales; family Saprospiraceae; genus JBEEMU01. Next base: position 8,208 of record JAYWGJ010000430.1, read on the forward strand.
GCCCTTCCCGCCTGTGTCGGAGCTTTATACCGACAATTATTCTTCTGAATATCCATTTATTAAGGATTAATTGCTACAAAATAGCAATATTTCGTTATTATTACAAAAAAACGACCGCTTACTTTTCAATAAGTGAGCGGTCGTTTTCGTTGAATGACATTTTTTGCTGTAAACAACTATAAACAATTTAACAAAAATCAATGATAATTCGCGAAGCGGTAATAGCTGATATTCAACAAATTCAAATAGTAAGAAATTCGGTCACTGAAAACACTTTATCAGACCCAAATTTGGTGACAGACGAAGACTGCGAAACGTTTTTGACGGTAAGAGGAAAGGGCTGGGTTTGTGAAATAGGCAGCCAAATAGTTGGATTTTCGATTGTGGACTTAAAAGAAAATAATATTTGGGCGTTATTTTTGAAGCCCAAATTTGAGAAAAAAGGTATTGGCAGGCAACTGCATGATATAATGCTCGATTGGTATTTTACTCAGTCACAAAAAGATGTTTGGTTGGGAACTACGCCTAATACAAGGGCGGGGATGTTTTATGAAAAATCAGGTTGGATAAAAACGGGCAATCACGGAACTGATGAAGTGAAATTTGAGATGACTTTTGAGCGTTGGAACGCAATAGAGCGCAACAAACGAAAGGATTAAGCGCGCTAAAAAATATAGATTGGCAAAATATTTACATTATTTTAAAATAAAAACACTTTGGTCTCTCCACTAAAACAACGTTCCGCCATGCTATTTTTGGTACTTGGCGGTTTTTTTATTGCTAACGCAATCATCGCCGAATTTATCGGTGTAAAAATATTTTCATTAGAACAAACCTTTGGTTATCAGCCGTTTAATTGGCATTTATTGGGTATTAATGGCAGTTTGCAATTCACGGCAGGCGTGTTGCTGTGGCCTATTGTGTTCACGATGAGCGATATTATCAACGAATATTTTGGGCATCGGGGCGTGCGCATATTGTCGGTGTTAGCGGCTGCTTTGATTGGCTACGCCTTTTTGATGGTTTATGTAGCGATACAACTTGCACCTGCCGACTGGTGGATAGCGAGTAACGTCGTAAACGGCGTTCCGAATATGCAGGCTGCCTTTGCGGGTGTTTTCGGGCAGGGCTTATGGATTATTGGCGGCTCGTTAGTTGCGTTTTTTATCGGACAATTTGCCGACGTATTTATATTTCATGAAGTGAAAAAGCGGACTGGCGAACGCTTTTTATGGTTGCGTGCGGTAGGCAGTACCTTAGTTTCGCAACTCGTCGACAGCTATGTGGTGCTGTATATCGCCTTCGTTTTGGGTCCGCAACACTGGTCGATAGGTCAGTTTTTGGCGATTGGAACGGTCAATTATTGTTATAAATTCGTTGCCGCTTTCGCGCTAACGCCGCTTTTATATCTGGTTCATGAAGGCGTGGAGCGGTATTTGGGTCACGAACTCGCTGCAAAAATGAAGGCTGATGCCGCAGAACAGTAAGATTACAATTTGTATAATAAACATATTTTAGTCCATAATCGCGATACTTATCGTGTCAGTTGTGTTCTCGGTGATGCGGTAGCGATGGTCGGCGCGAAAGCCCATAATCCAAATGATTTCGCCATTTGCATCAAAAAGAAGCTGTATTTTAGCTTTTTCAAGTGTATTTAAGCCCAAATCGTGCAAAAAATCCGATATTTTTTTCTTTTTGCCTTTCATGCCCAACGGCTGAAAACTAGCTACGCAGTCCTCAATTTGCCAAGTATCGATGTACAAAGGCAAAGCCAGTTTTTGCGCGTCTAAAAAAACAATATCTTTGCTCGTATTCGCGAAAGCGGCATTTATAGCTGTTTTGCGCACCAAAATATTTCCGAAATCGGTATTTATAATACTATCAAATACGAGTTTATTTATGTAAAAACGTTTTTTTTGTAAACCGCTTTTTGTCGGATTTTTTTGTATAATCAATGTATGATTATGCAATATACAATATGCCGTTTCGGTCAGAAACTGCTTGCCATTTGTGTTTGCGGCAGCTATCATATCGCTGCATTGCGAACGGTGAAAACCAAACTCTTGTAGCCAATCGATGAGTAAAAAAATCTGCGTTTGCATGCTAAAATGTGCAATTTTGCTAAGGCGAATAAGCATTTTATCGTTTTCTGCACTTACGGCGGTTGTTTTTAGCGTTAAGCTGAGTTCGTCTAAAACCGCTTGCGCATCACTCAAATTCGTCATCGTCACTTGTAGTTGTTCGCGATAATCGGTGCGTATGGCAGTCAAAGTAGGTACGACTAAGTGTCGGATTTTGTTGCGGGTATAATCGGTTTTGAAATTGCTGCTATCGTCGCGCCACGCTAAATTTTTTTCATTGGCATAAGCCAAAATATCCGTTTTCGAGTACGCTAATAACGGTCTGACGATGCGCCCGTTCACCTGCGGCACGCCGCGCAAGCCACGCAAACCCGTTCCGCGAAGCGCGTGATGCAAAAAAGTTTCGATGCTGTCGTCTTGATGGTGCGCCGTAGCTAAAATAATATTTTTTTTATTGCTAATATACTGACTGTTAAGTAGTTCCGTAAACCAATCGTAGCGCAAACGCCGCGCCGCTTCTTGTATGCCTACCTTCCAATCTTGCATCGCGACCTCCGTATTCATGCGTTTATAATGAAACGGCATATTAATATTAGCAGCCAAACTGCGTACAAAAACCTCGTCCGCTTCGCTCTCTTCGCCACGCAACTGAAAATTGCAGTGCGCAATACTGATTTCAAAACCTAACGCTTGCAACCACACCGCCAAAACCACCGAGTCCACGCCGCCGCTCACCGCCACAATGATGTGCGTGTCGAGCGTAGTGTATTGTGGTAGAGGGAATTGCATATTTTTTTGGTAAGCTGTAAGCTATGAACTGTAAGCGATAAACTACCTTCGCGAGGGTTAAAATGACTATAAGCTGTAAGCAATAAGCTTTTGACCGTTATGTCTTGATAAGAAGCTGTAAGCAATAAACCATGTTCGCGAGGGTCAAAATGACTATAAACAAGGAGCTGTAAGCAATAAACTATGTTCGCGAGGGTCAAAATGACTATAAACAAGGAGCTGTAAGCAATAAACTGCCTTCGCGAGGGTCAAAATGACTTTAAACGACAAGCTATAAGCAATAAACTGCCTTCGCGAGGGTCAAAATGACTTTAAACGACAAGATATAAGCAATAAACTATGTTCGCGAGGGTCAAAAAGTTTTTAGTTTTTAGCTTCAAAAATGACAGCCGCGAGCATCAAAAAGTTTATCGCTTACAGTTTATCGCTTCCATTTTTTTAGTTTTTAGCTTTCCACTTATAGTTTTAAATCGCGAGCATCAAAAAGCTTATCGCTTACGGCTTATTGCTTCAAAATGACAGCCGCGACGGTCAAAAAGTTTATAGCTTACAGCTTTCCGCTTCAAAAATGACAGCCGCGAGCATCAAAAAGTTTATAGCTTATAGCTTACAGTTCAAAGTCATTTTAAGGTAAAGTTCGCAATAGCGTCATGCGCAAAACCGCCTCGAAAAGCAGGAGCAAAATCGCCCATTTCAACCAATCTAAGTACAAATCGGTGTGTCGTTGCACGGCGGTCACGTCCATTTCCGTTTTCTCCA
>JAYWGJ010000431.1:0-11746 GCA_043778315.1 Saprospiraceae bacterium
GTACCCGCTTACCATAAAGGTAGGGCAAGAAGCCGTAGTACGCAGTATAGCCAAAGAACTCAACGAAAAAGTAGCGCAGTACCAAATGCAGTTTCCGGGTAAAGACAAGATGGATTGTTTGATAATGGCGACCCTTTCGTGGGCAGCCGATTTTGCAACAAAAACACAAGCCGAAGCCTTGCAAAATAACGACTCGGAGTCGAGTTTGTATGCCGAAATGGAAGACGCAAAATTAGCCTTAGCCGAGCAAACTACCGACTGGCAAAACCGCTTAGGCTACCTGCATACGCTTTTAGATTGTGCTTTACAGCATTAATTTATTAGCTAAATGCACTACTTTTTTACTACTTTTATTACTTTTAGGTATCAAATAGCTCTGTTTTACGCAACTTGGTTGGCGTGAAACAGATTTTTTTTTTTGTTTATAGCAATATAACTAAAAAATAAACTGGCGATTTTTTCAACTTCTATAAAATTTATCACATCACTCTATAAATTAAAAAAATATGAAAATAACGTCGGTATTAACATCATTATTCGGTGTATTTATGTGTGTAAATGTAACGGCTCAGACGGTTTCGGATACGCTGCACCTGAAAGACGAAATCACTGATTTAGAACTTGCACTAAAAGACCCTGCTAAGGTGTATCGTTTAAATTTGAGCAATCAGAAGATTAGTGTAGCCGATTCTGTGTGGTCAAAGTTCTCGAACCTCGAGTATTTAAGCCTAAAAAACGACCATTTAAGACAGGTTCCATCAGGTTTGGGTTATCTAAAAAATCTAAAAATATTGGATTTGAGTGGCAATGATTTCGAGATGCTGCCGTCGTCATTTAGCCGCCTCAGCAACCTGCAAGAGCTTTTTGTGAATGATGATAAAAATTTCAAATTGAAAAAAAATATCAATGTATTAAGCAGCATGAAGGGTTTGAAGTCGCTACACTTAGAAAACGACAACCTAACAGAACTGCCCCGAACCATCAATCGCCTGACTAATTTGGAGATTTTGGACTTAAATCACAACCATTTTAAAAAAGTACCCACCGAAATTAAAGGCTTGAAACATTTGCAATATTTAGATTTTCAAGACAATGATTTCAAACCAAATATTATACAAACGCCAAACCCTGAGTTTGGTGTGAAAATTAATTTTTAAAACATTAAAAAAAATATTAAAAACATTAAGTGATGAGTAACCGCACAAAGATATCCCCCTTTAATATTCTTGTATTTGTCAGTTTAATACTATGCAGCGAAGCTGCAACGGCACAACAAAATTTATTTAATATCCCTTCGGGCGATATTACCAACGAAAAAAAGCTGTTCTATCAGCATCAGTTGAATGTTTATAGCGATAAATTGGAGTCGAAGGCGCACTTCGTTTACGGACTCGGGAAGGGCTGGGACGCAGGGATAAACTTGGTAGGCAAGGGCTTTTATTTCACTCCCGCATGGCGAATACTGCACAACGACAACCCCGAAAAGGGCAGCGTTTACCCGATAGTGATGGCAACGGTTCAGAAGCAGTTCCAACTCTCCGAGCATTTTGATATAAATGTAGGCAGTCAAGTTGGGTTAAACCTTAGTAATAAAGTGCAGAATAAGGAGCTAAATTACTATACTTATGGTATTGGCGTTTATCATTTCATGCACCACTCGAGCCGTATAGTTGGCGGTTTTTATAAGACGAACGAGATGTTTGTGGGCGACGGCAATACTTTTGGCGGCATGGCGGGGTTTGAACTAAAATTAAGTAAAAGATGGTACTTAATGGGCGACTGGGTGAGCGGCAATAACGACTCCTCCGTTTCTGTATTGGGTGTGATGTACAATGCCTCGAAGCGGGTGCAATTGTGCGGCGGCTGGCAAATCCCGAACCCTCGAACGCCGAAACCACAAGGGTTCGTTTTTGAGCTAAACTTGATGGGCTGGGACCAGTTTTAGGTAAATTAAAAAATAATTTTATTCCAATAAAAATAATCAGTAACACATAATCAATAATTATAACCATGGAAATCATAATAGGAATCATTATCGGCGCAATACTGGGCGGAGTGATTGGCGTATTTGTGTTCGGAAAAAGTGCTTGGGAGAAATCTAATCAAGCGCGTATCACCGAACTCAATAAGCAGTCAGACCAAGCCTTATTAGACGCACGCGCTACCGCCGAGCGCACCGTAACGGATGCAAAAGAACGCGCCCAAAAAACAGTACAAGACGCAGAACAGCGCGCCAACAACTTGCTGAAAACCAAAGAATTGGAGGCAAAAGAGAAGTTTTTGCAGAAAAAAGCAGATTTTGACAACGACCTTAACCTCCGTCGTCAGAAAATAAAAGAAGAGGAACTCGTTATAAAAGAAGCGGAAGCGGCTTTAAAACAACTCGAAAGCTCGGTAAAAGGGCAGCAACAAAGTCTCATCGACCGCTCCAAAAACTTGGACAAAAAGGACGAGGAGATTGAGGCTGTACGCGCCAATCTGAACACGCAATTGGTTATTATCGAAGAGAAAAAAGTCGAACTCGGTAAGGCGCAAGCCGTGCATTTGGACGCGCTCGAAGCCGTAGCCAAACTCACGCAAATAGAGGCAAAAGAGGAATTGATGCGCTTAGTGCGCAGCAAAGCCGAGGGCGACGCGCTCAATATCACCAAAGAAATCATCGAGCAAGCGAAGATGAACGCCTCGAAAGAGTCGAAAAAGATAGTGATACAATCGATACAACGTATGGCTGCCGAGGTAGCGATAGAGAATACGGTATCGGTATTTAATTTGGATTCTGACGACCTCAAAGGACAAATCATCGGTCGCGAGGGACGTAATATCCGCGCCCTCGAAGCCGCAACAGGCGCGGAATTTGTGGTTGATGATACGCCCGAGGCGATTGTCATCTCGTCGTTCGACCCTATTCGCCGCGAGGTAGCGCGCCTTGCGCTGCAACGCTTAGTTGCCGACGGACGTATTCACCCTGCTCGCATCGAGGAGGTAGTAGCCAAAACCCGTAAGCAGCTCGAGGAGCAAATCATGGAGATAGGCGAGCGCACCGTTCTCGAGCTTGGCATACACGGCTTGCACCCTGCGCTCGTGCGCATGGTCGGTCGTATGCGTTTCCGCTCGTCTTACGGACAAAATTTATTGAAGCACTCTATCGAAACCGCCAACCTTTGTGCGATTATGGCAGCCGAACTCGGCTTAACCACCAAACAAGCAAAAATGGCAAAACGCGCTGGTTTGCTCCACGATATTGGCAAAGTGGCAGAAGAGGAGACAGAGTTGTCACACGCGATTTTGGGTATGAAACTCTGCGAAAAACACGGCGAACACGCTGTAATCTGCAACGCCGTAGGCGCGCACCACGACGAAATAGAGATGAACAATATCCTTTCGCCGATAGTACAAGCCTGCGACTCGGTGTCGGGCGCGCGCCCAGGCGCACGTCGCGAAATTTTGGAGAGCTATATGGAGCGTATTCGCGAGTTTGAAGAACTCGCCGCGTCGTATCCAGGCGTACAAAAAGCCTACGCGATACAAGCAGGACGTGAGTTGCGCGTACTCGTAGAGAGCGAAAAAGTGAGCGATACAGAAGCAGATACGCTTTCTTTCGCGATAGCGAACCGCATAGAAAATGAAATGCAATACCCAGGTCAGGTGAAAGTAACGGTTATTCGCGAAACGCGCGCCGTCGCTTTTGCGCGCTAATCATAGGTATTTTTAGCAATATTATACTAAAAAACGCTTATCGGACGAGTCTGATAAGCGTTTTTTTTACCCGCGATTTACCAAAGCTAAACTGCACGCGGCTTTAGCTTTTTGACCCAATCCATCGCATAAGACAAGGAACACGTCTAAAATAAGTTACTATATTTTTACTTGTCCGGGCTACGCCCGTTCACTGCAAATCATGGTGGTTTTGCTACCTTTATTTTTGTTCGTGCCAAAACTGCGTTAGATTTGCTTCGCCAGTTCGCTTCGCTCGGGTTCGTTAAGACGCTAGGCAGCACTTCGTGCGTTCACTTCGTAAATGCGATTAATATATCGCTTTTGCTTGTTCAGCCTCAAATCTGCCTTGTTTTGACTCAGGACGAGCAATGCGAACTGGCGAAGCAAATCCTGCATAATAGTATTTAGTACCTTATTTCCTCTTCATTCCTAAATTTATAGCCTATTTTTTGTTTACCCCTTAAAACGAGTACCGCAGCCCTACATGAACGCCCAAACTATTATAGTTTGCCAAGCGCGATAACTCGTTGCGCGGCTGTTTTGCGTCAAACTTCGGATTAGCAATCGTATTATCAGTACCATTATCTATTTTGTCTTTATAAACCGCTTGCAAATCGCTCACATCAATTAACGGGTCGCCCGTAGAGGCATCTTTGCTGTTAATATCGTAAGTAGTGGTTTCGCCTGTTGCCTTATCCGTAACGATTCTGTCTAGCTTAACGGTAGTGAGCTTAGCCGCTTTGATACTTAAAGTAATGATTTCGGCTTCGGCGTATAGCTCCAAATGCTTGCGAATAGAGAACGCTACGCCTACGGCAGCTTGGTATCCCACCGACGGCGCACCGTTTAGTACGTCGCGTTGCGATACTTTTAAAGTTTCGTTAGAGGTCTCGAAGTACTGTTCTGACTCTAACACCACACTACCATACACGGGGAGTAACACGCCGAAGCGCATATACGGTGTAAAGTGTTCGCCGCCGCCACGTATCACTATTGCTGGTGCTACACGCACCTGATTACTGCGTGCACTCAACTTCACTCGAAACACGTTGATTGCGCCTTGCGGGTCTATTTCGGAGCGGTCGGTAAGCGGCAATACCTCTGACATAAAGTAATGAATACCGAGTTCCGCACCGATGTGCTTAGTAAACATATAGCCGGGAGATAGCGCGAAGGTAAGCCCAGGTCCGCCTGTGCCGTAGTAATTGGCAGACTCTTTGATGCCTTTACCCTTATCGATATTGATATAGCCGTTGCCCGATTGCGCCGACCCGACCGCCACGCTGCTGCTCACCGAAAAGGCGTAGCCGCCACGCGCCGAAATGTAAAATTGTGCTTGTGCAGTGTAGTGCAATGCCGCGCAAATAATGGTAAGTAAAATTGTTTTTTTCATAAGATATGATTTTGGTAAATGAATGGTTGTATAAAATAAAATTATTTTAAAGAAAGTGCAGCCGCCTCCAATTCGGCGTAAAATTCCGCTCCAAATTTGCGCGAAAGTGGTGCTTTCAAAAACTGATAAACGGGTACTTGCAGCTTTTTGCCTAAGGCGCAAGCGTCGGAGCAGATAGACCATTTGTCGTAATTGACTAAGGTGTAAGTGTTGTGTTGCTTCACGCGAATAGGGTACAAATGACACGAGATAGGTTTCTGAAAATCCTCGATAGCACCGTCGATGTAGGCGCGCTCGATGCCGCATTTTGTAGTGCCGTCCGCGTCGTAAGTGACGTAGGCGCACGCGCCCTCCTCGCCCACCAAAGTTGTTTCGTAGCCGTCCGCTTCGCTGTGTTTGTACAAACCCTTTGCCTCGAGTGCAGCTACGCCTTCGGGCGTGAGGTAGGGTTTTACTTTCGGATAAATCGCCTCCAAAATAGGCACTTCGGCAGCCTCGAGCGGCGCGCCCATGTCGCCTTGTATGCAGCACGCCCCTTTGCAAGCCGTGAGGTTGCACACGAATTGTACATTTACTACGTCGTCGCTCACGATGATAGTATCGTTAATTAGTATCATATTTTGAATTTGTTTTTTGTTGTGGTATAAACCAAAAAATGTTTTTAATTTGAAGTTAATAAAATCGTTATAATTTGTTGAAAATCAATACTTTAACATGAAAATTTTTTGCAAAAGGTATTATTAGTCTTATAGGTTTCACCACGAATTACTCAAATTTTCACTAATTTTTGACGACCTTATAATTTTAATTTCACTAATTATTTTAATAAAAATCGAAGATTTTTATTAAAATAACTGATTCCACCAGTTGTGTGGAGCAAATAGGGTAAAATTCGGGTAATTTTTATAATTTTCGAATGAAAATTATAAAAATATTAGTGAAAAGCGAAGATTAGACGAAGTACATTAAAAAAACTTCCGCCGATAAAATTAGTGAAAATTCGCAAAATTCGTGGTAAAATTTTCCTGTAAAAAAAGACCTTCTGCAAGATTTTTTGTTCACAACTGTTTGATTTGCTGTAAGTTATAAGGATAATCATAACATCAATTTAATAACGTTGTAATAAATAGCTATCTTTGCTACAAATAAGTGAACAACGAATAGTGAACAGTGAACAGTTTTTTTGCTCACGCTATATAATGCCGTTGTTCACTGTTATCTGTTCACTGTTATCTGAAAAAGTTGTGTCCAACCTCAAAAATACAAATTTTTATTTAATTACAAAAACGATTGCACTAATTTTTTTATTTAGCAATTTTTTGAGTAGCAACAGCGTTGCCGCACAAGGCAATTATACTTCGCTCGGCAACGCGCCGAAAAAGGCACTCAACGCCTATAAAGATGCGCAAAGCAAAGCTAAGGAAAAGCTGTACGCCGATGCGATAAAAGACTACCGAAAAGCGATTGTACTTGCGCCCGATTTCATCGATGCGCACTATGAATTGGCAGAAATATTGTACTTGCAAAAGCAATATGAAGCGGCGCGGTTCGAGTACCAAAAAGTGGCGCGCCTCAGCAAAACCTATATGCCGCAAGCCTTGTTTACCATAGCTTTGCTGTATGAAAAAGAGGGCGACTGGACGAACGCGGCGGACTATTACGAGGACTTTTTGGCACTCAAACGCGACCCCGAATTGACCGCGAAAGCGAAGGAAAATCTGCCGAATTGTAGGTTTAGGGCTTACGCAACCGAAAGCCCCGTGCCGTTCAATCCGCGCAATATGGGCGACAGCATCAACAGCGAGCGCAACGAATATTTGCCGTCGCTCTCGCTCGACGGCAATACGCTGATGATGACCGTGGAGGTGGCAAAAGACAAGGAGGATTTTTATAAAAGTACGCGCAAAGATGGACACTGGCTGCCCGCCGAAAACATAGGCGGACCCATAAATACGCTGCAAAACGAAGGCGCACAGACCGTTTCCGCCGACGGCAAAACGATGGTTTTTTCTGCCTGCAACCGCCCCGACGGCTTGGGTTCGTGCGACGATTACCTCTCCGAATACCGCAACGGCGCGTGGACTACGCCCGTGAATATGGGCGCGCCGATAAACACGAAATTTTGGGAGGGCAACTCGTCGCTCACCGCCGACGGGCGGACGCTGTACTTCTGCTCGCGTCGCCCTGGCGGCTTGGGCAACGACGATATCTGGGTCGCTACGCGCAAATCCGACGGCAGTTGGAACGAGCCTGCGCCGCTCGGCGCGCCCGTAAATACCGACAAAGCCGAAAACGCGGCGTTCATTCACCCCGACGGGCGAACGCTGTATTTTTCGTCGCACGGACACGCGGGCATGGGTCGGTCAGATATTTTTATGTCGCGAATAGACAGCACAGGCAAGTGGTCTGAGCCGCTCAATTTGGGCTACCCGATAAACACCGCCGCTACCGAATGGTCGATGATAGTTGCGCCCGACGGCAAGCGCGCTATTTACGCCGCGAAGCGCAGCGACTCGCGTGGTGGAACGGATTTGTACGAGTTTGACCTGCCCGAAGCGGTGCGCGCTATACCAACTACTTACCTAAAAGGTATTGTACAAAACACTGATAAACAATTGCTTACGAATGCAGTTTGTACGCTCACCGACCTAAAATCGCAGCGAACGGTAGCCGAAGTACGCACCGACGCGGAAGGCTCGTTTATGCTGCCCGTCCCGTCCGACCGCAACTATTCGCTGCATATAAAAACGGCAAATTACTTGCTGTATAGTGATAATTTTGCGGTGCGCGGCAGCAGCAGCGCGTTGAAGCCGTTTATCATACAAGCGGTTTTGCAACCGATAACATCGCCTACGGCGCAAAAAAATACACCGACCGAAATCCCAAAAAAAGCAGTTGGCATAGTACTAAAAAATGTTTTTTTTGATACGAATAAGTCTATTTTGCGCACCGAATCGGAAGACGAACTGCAACGCTTAACGCAACTGCTGCTCGATAATCCGCAGTTGCAAATACAAATAAACGGGCATACCGACAATGTTGGCGCAGCAGCAGCCAATCAATTGCTCTCCGAAAATAGGGCAAAAGCGGTGTATAATTACTTGATAAATCATAATATTGCCGCTTCGCGCTTGCGCTACAAGGGTTTTGGCGCGAGTCAGCCGCTTACGACGAACGATACGGACGACGGCAGACAGCAAAACCGACGGACGGAGTTTTTGGTGATACCGTAGAACGGTGATATTTTGCGGTTGTAGATGGCACAGGCACATACGCAATTAATCATAAATTTGTGACAATATCGGTATCTTAAAAAGCCTAATTTTACAATATTTTATTTTTGTTTTATAAAGCAAAATAAAACAATCAAACCTTTTTTAATCTAATTTGATGCTACACATATATATTATAGTGTATTATAGTGTCACAAAAAACGTAAATCTATTTTATAATGAAAAAATGTATTTTTCTCGTCGCTACACTTATTATCGCTGTGATGAGCGTTGCGCAGGCGCAACTCGTAGTTAAGGTGAACGGCGCGGCTGTTACCGAAGGACAGGTAATTCAGGCGACCGACATCGCCAAAATGGAGGTTTCGTACAGTAATCTGAAAAAAATCAGCAAATATCCGTTGGGACGCTTGACTTTTGTGGTGCAAATGGCAAATAAAGAACAAGGCGCGCCGATTGTTTACAAAATCACGAAAACGGGTACGAATGCGATTAATGCGTTTTTGGGCGAAGCCACAGGTAACTTTTTGGTGGCGACAAAAGGCAGCAGCGAAAGCGACTTTCAATTGACTACCGACACGGATAAAGACATCGCGAAAGCCTTAGCGAAAATCAGCGAAAACGCGCGAGACCGTTCGTTGAGCGTAAAAGTAGCATTGTATTTTCAAGACGATACGGGCTACGAAAAGTACGGCGACAAGGTTGATTTGGCTACGCCCATCAAATTTGTGATAAACAATTGCAACACCGACGGCTCTATGAACATCACGAACGGCGGCGGCATTCGCGTACCGAGCGCGTTGATTGAGGAGGTGAATTATTTTAGTTCGTTTGAGGAAAAAGAATATTTCAAACTGAAAAACGACTACATCACGCATACTGATGTAGCGCACGTTTGCCTCAAAAAAGCTGATGCCGAATACGACCGCGTCCGTATTTACAGCGTTGATACCAAGGGCAAAACGCAAGACGAGGTGCTAAATGCCTTGAAAACGAAATTGGATATGGCGATGTTGCGCAGCAGCAATGCGTGTAATAAATCGGTGCAGACTAAAATCGGCGCGATGACGAGCGGGGAAGAAGACCAATGGATGCGCTTTTTTACGGAGGGCAAAAACTACGTTAATGCGCCTGCTTTTTCGAAAGAGGCGAGTAAAGATTGGGACAAAACAAAGCCGTTGCAACCGTTTACACTCGGCAAATTGAGTGGCTTTAAATTTTCGTCTGCGTTTCGCAACTCCAACTGTAAAGAGGCTATCGAAAAACGCGCTTACGAAGGTCACGCGACGCTGTATATCGCTAAACACCCAACAAATCCTAAATTGGTTTTGGTGATTTTTAATATTAGCGCAGAGCGCGGCGAAAGCCCAGAAAACACTAAAAAAGTGGAAACGAAAGTAGAAAAATTATTGAGCGGATTGGAGTTTTAACCTCAACAATATTGCTAATATTTACCTAAAAAAACACTCACTTATCAACTGATAGGCGAGTGTTTTTTTTGTAAACCATCAATTAAAACTACATTTTTATACTAATACTGTCTTTATTACCTTTGATGCGAATACCTTTTTCGTTGATTTCGAAATCTCCTTTTATCTTAAAATCGCGTTTTTTATCGCTATTCTCTTCGTCACCGTTGTAGGTTTCGTCTTCGTTATCGCTATTATCCGACGCATTACTTTTGTTGATACAATCCAAACAATCTAAGCCCGCGTTCGTCATGCGATAAGTATGTGTATCGTAAAAACTTTGGTCGTACTCTTCGTTTTTCTCCTTATCGCCTTGATAAACCTTCGCGTTAAGTACATATCTACCTGCGGTTTCGTCTATTTTGATGGTTTTGCCAATCGGCACTTTTAGCGTCAAGCGTATTTTTTGGTTATTCCAATGCGTCCCTTTCGGCAAATAAAGGTAGGGTGCGAAGCGGAGCGCGGAGTCGGTTTGCACCAAATTGTACTCTACCGCGCCTGCGGCACGTCCTGCCGCTTCGTAGGTGCGCGCCCACGCGGTATTTTTTTGGACTAAGTGAAATTTTGCGTCGTCGGACGGCTCAATATCCAAGTTCACATCGTCCACGATGACTTTGTCGTCGCCGCCGATTTTGAAGTTGCCAAACTGCACCAAACTCTCTTGATAATCTTTATTCTCATCAAAAGCTACGGCTAACGAATTGGCATTAGCACCACGCAAATCAATTTCTTTTTCTACGCTGTTCAGCGTTTTGTATTGCGAAAAAACGACCGTCGATAACGCGATTAGCGTGAGCAAACTACCCAACCACGCCAAGCCCAAACCCCAACTGAGTATTGGCGACAGCTTTATTTTGTAAAATAATTTGACTGCCAATAGTATCAATAAAATAAGCGGAATGGTGATGAAACAAAAAATAGCGATGCTGCCTACCCAGCCTAACGACGGATTGTCGATAAAATGCGACCAGTAAGGTTGCGACACGCCGAGCGCGAACAACGTACCGAACCACGCCACGAGCAGCGACAAAATGATAGACCCTAAAATGCCCGCAACTATCAGTTTTACACCAATTTTGATGATGTCAGCAAAATTATCGGAAGCAGAACTGCTGCTACTGTAAGGGTTGTTACCGCTTCCGTCAGTCTTTGGGCGCGACCCAAAACGCTCTTGCAAATTAGTGCTCACTTTGTCTATTTCGTTGCCAATCGTACTAAAACCGCCCTCTACCGACTGCGCAATAGTACTCACATTGATGGGTTCGCCGCGCATTGCGAGACGGTCGGCGGCAGTGCGTGCCTTCGGCATAATCACGAGTAGCAAAAGGTACGGCAGAAAACCAAATCCACCAAAAAATACCGCCAAAACGAAAGCTAAACGCAGCCAAATAGGTTCGTTGATGCCAAAATACGCACCCAAACCGCTACAAACGCCACCAATAACTTTATCGTCGGGGTTTCTGAACAAGCGTTTTCCGCTCTGCCAAGTGCTTTTTGGCGCGTCGGTAAACGGCGTTTTTTGCTCCGCGCTGATATTTTCGGCGGTTGCGTTTTGGTCTATTTCCATCGGTACGCCCATCACGCCCATAGCGCGTTTCACGTCGGGGAGACTCACTATTTTGCGCCCACCGAGGTAGCCCGCAAAGAGTTCGGCGATACGCGCCTCGATGTCGCTCACTATTTCGTCGCAGCCCTCCGAGCCGCTAAAATATTGGCGCAAACCGTTGATATACTGCGTCAATGCCTCAAAAGCATCGTCGTCCATAGCGAAAGGCAAGCCGCCCAAGTTGATATTGAATACTTTATTCATGGTTTTTGATTTTTAAAATATATGTTTTTAATACGATTATGATTGTACTTAATCAATTATAATTCGGCTACTTTCTCCGTTGGTTCGTTCGTGATTAATTTGGCTACGGCGGTGACTAAGTCGCTCC
>JAYWGJ010000432.1:0-3825 GCA_043778315.1 Saprospiraceae bacterium
TTCGGCAGTTTGCGGGATTAGTTCGGTATCGGTTTTTAGGTTTCTTTTGATGCTGAATGCCAGCCGAATTTTTGATTGTATTAAATATAAATCATACAATTCATTAAAAATAAGCCTTCCATCTTTCTCAAAAGTAATTTTTTCAAAAATCTTGCTTAGTGCCGTGTCGTATTCGTGTAATTGCTTTGTGGTAATCAAGCCAAAAGATTGTCGGCTGATGTCAAAAATCCATGGCGTATAATTTGCAAAAGCCATACCTGTTTCCTTAATAAAAGCAATCGTTCCTGTATCCATATTTGCAATTTCGCTGGTAGAAATCATTCCCACTGCCTTAAAATCGTCCAATTTTGCGACAATGTCGTTTAATTTTGCGCTTGTGTTCGCTGTTTCTTCCTCATCTATGCTTTGATAAGTCACTTTCATCTGGAAAAAATCCACTTTCGGGACTTGCAAGTAGTCCATACGGCTATATCGCGCCACTATATCGGTTTTTTCAGTCCGTTTGAGGTTATTTAGTTCGTCAATACTGCTATTTTGCTCTTGTTTGAGTTGTTTATTGAGGGTATCTGCATTGTCTTTATTGAGCCAAATCAAAGCGGTTTCGTGTTTGCCTTTATCTACTTGTCGGAGGCATCTGCACGCCGTTTGCAGCACCATATTTTGCGGACTATCGCCTTTGTTAGCGAGAATTACACCCGTGAGGCTCGGGCAATCCCAGCCTTCTTTGCCCACCTGCACCAAAAGAATGTAGCGTTTTTTAGAAATTGCTAAATCCAGAGAGCGAAACGCCAATTCATTTTCTTTTGGCAGCGTATAGCGTTTGTTTCCGCCGTGAAATTTGAGTATTTCGGTAGGGTTTATTTTCAATTCGCTCGTCAAAAAAGGAAAAACCTCCTCTTCCAACACTTCAATATTGCTACAATAAATAGCGATTTTTGCGATACTGCCGTTATCATAAACCTTGTTTTTGTATTGCGTATCAAAGTCTTCAATGCCCTGTTTGATAATTTCAAAACGGTCAATACTTTGCGCTGTTTTTACGGTCGGCGTTTTAAGAAATTGTTTAATTGCCGTCACTAAGGGATAATAATAGACCGTATTCGTGATTTGTGAGCATTTAAATGTGTAATTGCCCGCTTTAATCGTTTCCGCGCCTTGCAAATACGGCGTGCCAGAAAAGCCCAAAACGGTCGTGATATTGCCTTTGCTATGCCAATAATTGACCGCTTGCCGCAATTTTATATCGTCGGTTGCGGCGTGATGCACTTCATCTATCAAAATCGTCAAATTAGGAATTTGCCCAATCAATTTTTTCAAATCATTTGTCGTATCGTTCTCTTCCAGTTGTAATTCGGTTTGCGCATTGAATCGGAAGCTTTCCAAAATCACTTTTTCGGCATTCACCACAAACACTTGCCCAAGCGGATTCGGCAGACAAGCATTCACTTTTTGTGCATTCGGGTTGCGGGCTTTATTGCTTTTTTTACCTGATTTTTGCTCGTCTAACACATCAAATTTGAGTTGTCTTTTTAGGTTAGCCGCAAAAGGCTCAGGAATGACCCACGAAGGCTCAAAATTATAAATGGTTTTTAGGCTCGGAACGATAGAAGATTTTAAACCTGACGGAATAAGCACCAAAAAATTGTGTGCAAACGCTTTATTATCGGGTTCTCTATCTGCAAAATACAAATCTAAATAAATGAACGCCGCCATCAAAAAAGTTTTGCCTGCCCCCATCGGCAAACTCATCAAATAATCGGCATAATTCACCTTATAAAAAATGCTTTTGATAATACTTTCATAATCTAATTGCGTCGGATTATTTATAATTTCCATTTCCAAACCCACCATTTTTTCCCGTTTCGCAAAATCATACAACGCATAAGCATTGGTGTTCTCGGTCAAAAAATCTCTTGCAACTTGGTTGATATTCAGTTTTGAAAGGTCGGTTTCTTTTGTAAAAAAACCTTCTGCAAACAGTTGCCAAAGCGGTTTGTTCTGCCCCTTTATTTTCAAAAACAAGTAGGTTTCTATTGCCTCAATTTGAGTATCGCGCAGTTGTGCTTTGTCTCTAATATATTTTATCAAATCTCCGATAGTACAATCGTCAGACTGCACCCATTGATTTTTTTTTTGTTGTACGATAGAATGAAGCATTTATTAAGGGTTTAATTTTGTTCAGCTAATTTTTTCAGCTAATTTTGTTCAGCTACGAGGTTAAACTATCCTACAAAAGTAAGCCAAAAAAGAGATATAAAAAAATAATAGTTTTTATGGTAATTTGATTTACAATATTTACACATTTACAATCAAAAAAAAGCGTATTTTTGTAGCGGCAATTCATTCTTAAATCACAACTTCCATGGGTATTCATTCCGTTTTTGCTGCCGACGACGCGGCGCACACGCAAGCCTTTATGCGCGCCGTGCTGCGCGACATTCAAGCCCTCGAGTATATGCTCGCGCACGGCTGGTTTGAGGCGGATATTCAGCGCATCGGCGCGGAGCAGGAACTCTGTTTAGTGGACAAATACGGCAGACCCGCGCCCGTGAACATGGAGGTTTTGAAGGATTTTCACCCCGAATGGCTCACCACCGAACTCGCCCGCTTTAACTTGGAGTGCAACCTCACGCCGCAGGTTTTTGAAGGGACGTGTTTTAGCGATTTGGAGGCGGAAATAGAAAGCTGCTTGGCGCAAATCGCCGAAGTGTTGCAGCCCTTCAACGCGCAATATCTGCTCACGGGCATTTTGCCGACGATACGCAAAACCGATATGAACGCCGCAAATATCACGCCCGTTGCGCGCTATTTCGCGCTCCTCGATAGCCTCCGAAAGATGCGCGGCGACGACCACGAATTACATTTGAGCGGCATCGACGAACTGAGCTTAAAGCACGATTCGCCGTTTTTGGAGGCGTGCAACACCAGTTTTCAGGTGCATCTGCAAGTTCCACCCGACGATTTTGTGCGTTATTATAATATAGCCTTGACTATCGCCGCGCCGACGCTCGCTATCGCCGCCAATTCGCCCTTGCTTTTTGGCAAACGGCTGTGGCACGAAACCCGCATCGCGCTGTTTCAGCAGTCCGTCGATACGCGCATTTCGCACGATCACCTGCGCGAGCGCAGCCCGCGTGTGACGTTCGGCAACGATTGGCTCAACGGCTCTATTTTTGATATTTATAAAGAAGACGTGTCGCGCTACCGTCCTATCCTCAGCACCGACCTCGAGGAGGACGCGCTCGAAATGGTGCTGGCGGGCAAAGTCCCGAAGCTGCGCGCCTTGCAGGTGTTCAATTCTACGGTATATCGCTGGAACCGCCCGTGCTACGGCATCACCGACGGGAAGCCGCATTTGCGGATAGAAAACCGCGTGTTGCCCGCAGGTCCGACGGTGATTGACGAAGTAGCAAATACCGTTTTTTGGCTCGGATTGATGGAAGGTATGGCGTTGAAGTACAAAGATATTAGGGAATTTACCGATTTTGCGGACGTGCGCGACAACTTCCTCAAAGCGGCGCGCTACGGCTTAGACTCCAAATTTACTTGGTTAAATAATAAAAAAATTACCGTCGGCGAACTGATAAAAACGGAGCTTATCGACATCGCAAAAGAGGGTTTGCGCCACCGAAAAATAGATGAAGCCGACATCGCACGGTATATGGACGTGATAGCGGCACGAGCCGAACTGCATACAAACGGGGCGCGCTGGGCGATGCGCGGCTATATGCACCTCCGCAAACAAACGAACCGCGACGAGTCGCTCGCGACGCTCACCGCCGCGATGCTGCAACAACAAATGACCAAAAAACCTGTTCATACTTG
>JAYWGJ010000433.1:0-3815 GCA_043778315.1 Saprospiraceae bacterium
ACTTTATAGGTATTTTTATCAAATTTACCGCCTGCGTGTAGCACCGTCATCACGACCTCTAAGGCGGATTTTTGGAGCTTCGCGTGCATACCCGTAGGAATACCGCGCCCGTTATCGCGCACCGAAACGGAATTGTCTTCGTGAATAATCACCTCGATATGCGTACAATGACCCGCCAAATGCTCGTCGATAGAGTTATCGACTACTTCGTACACTAAGTGATGCAACCCCTTCGTGTCGGTGCTGCCGATGTACATACCGGGACGCTTGCGGACTGCCTCCAAACCCTCTAAGGCTTGAATATTATCCGCGCCGTAATCGCCTTGTTGCGAAAAATCTTCTATCAGTTGTTCTTTTTCATTCATAACGTAAAGGTACTATTTTTTTTGGTTTTATTATAATAATTTTTTGGTTTTTTATTGTAAAAATTAATCAAATTAAGACGCATTTAAAAAATATGGATAAAATATTTGGAAATGTCAAATAACTAATGTATTTTTATAATGCAATAGCAATAAACGCTATTTTTTTTCCTTTATCTTTATAATAAAAATAATATCATATAGCCAAAAAATAATTTTTAAAATATTATAGCGTTAGCTAAACAATATCTCTTTACAGAAAATCTCCAATTTTTCAACATAACAGAGGATAGGTTTAGAAGGACGCACACCGTACAGGTGTGCGCCTTCGCCTATTTATCATTCTGTGTATGGCGTTTGGAGATGCCTCTGTAAAGGTGATGGATTCGGCAGGGTTCGCACCTTTTTTTGTTCGAAACTTGTCGCGTTTATTGCTTATTTCGCATTCCTAAACCCACAAAGTAAACACAAAGCAACTGACACAACCGTACACCGGAATACCGTTGTATTTTTGCACAACCAAAAAAAAACTTTAAGGTCGAGGCAGCGAAGTAGTACTTCTAACCGTTAAGGTATAGGGTGGATTTATATCTATATATTCCACGCTATGCTATTTTGTCACCAAGTTTTAAATTTTTCAAAACATGAGACAAATTCTAATGATTTTCGCCGTGATGCTCGCAGGTTTATCCGCAGCTACGGCACAAGCTATTTATGGACCAACTACGGTTTGTATGAATAAGAGCATAGATGGCTCTCCTGCTCAGCCTTATGGCACTGCGATGTTCACCGTCAATCATCCACTCCTATGTCGATACTGTGGTGAAGCTGGATATCAAGTCAATATAACGGATAATGGTCGCGCAACTACATACGACACGCATTCAAACTGTTCATTATTTGGTCCAGTAGTTGATAGAATATCGAATGTAGAAATCGTATTCAAAGGCGAAGGAGTGCATCATATTGTGGTTGGTTGGTACGACTGCGGCGTAGCAGGCATAGGTACACAAGCCGCAGCATCGATAGATGTTACAGTGACAGATGGTAATACTTACCTCAGTACTGCGCTCACTGGTGCTACTATCAATACTGCTATATACCCAGAGCCATATACCTGTAATCCTAGTGGGTTGGTACTCAATACTAGTTTTATTAATAAGTGCGCTTCATCTGGTAATGCTACTGCAAGTCTTTTTCGTTTCAATACAATAACGAATAATTGGGGACCGCCAATAGCAAATACACCAATATACGGCGGTAATTATACTGGTTTTGTAGGAACGATGTTTGGCGGTGCATTTGTAAACGGCACATTGTCTGGCGGTTTGTATAAAATAGAAACTGGCGGCGGCAGTGCGCCTCTTACTCAAACGGGAAAAACGATAACGTTTCGCGTTGTAGATGGTACTGCCCAAAGCGTGAATTTCCGCTTATTAGCCCGCGATGGTCTTACGAAACGGGATATACCAAACCCACCAGACTGTACTAACCCAATGCCAGTACATAGACTTAATGCCCCTAGAATAACAGGTATTGCTAACTCTACGGGGACATTAGACAAGTACTGGATAAGGGTGTTTGATGCTAATACTACTTGTAGTGCCGTTAATATGCCATTACTATTAGATGGCAATCTTCCGAGTTCAAGTGGTATAAGTTTGCGTCGTGCTTTGCCTTGTGGCAACTTGACTTGTTTAACCCAAGACTTGAATGATTATTATTATGATATAAGAACTGCCCAAGGTGTTGCTAATGTTCCAACCAGTTTTTTCAGTGAACCTGCCAATCGAGATAAAAGATACCGTATAGAAGTATGGGGCGAAAATGCCTGCACAGGAAGTGTAGGTAGAAGACAAGTTGTAAATATAATCAATAATAGTGTATTGGGTACACAACGTCTAAGTAAAACAGGCGCGCCTGATGACGATTTGATTGAGATAGAAAGTATAGAGCTTACGCCTAATCCGACCGCAGGTAGTGTTAGTCTTAGCTATCAAGTTAGCGAGGATTTAGCATCTAATTTTGTAGTGTACAATATACAAGGACAGGAGGTATTTAACCGACCTGTACATCTCGGTAAAGGAGACGGCAGCGTCAGTTTTGATGTATCGGCACTCCCACAAGGTATGTATATTTACCGTGTAGGTAGTTTTACTAACAAGTTTGTAAAAGAATAATTCACTCCTCACTGAGGGGTATCCTATGCCAAAACGTTCTGGGGTTTTGGTACGGGATACCCCTGTTTTTATATACTATACCCATGAAAAAAATAGTTTTTTTTATAGTTTTTTTAAATATCTTGATACAGAATATAAATGCGCAATATGAAGATAGGTGTAGAGTAGGCTCAGAATTTATACCTAATAATATTGATAGACCCATAGATTCGGCTTGTTTATATCCTGTAAACTCTGTTTTTTTTGTTGGTTTGGAGGCTGCCGCGCCTAATTTTTATGTAGAGCCAATACAGTATAAATGGTGGGGTTTTGACCCGCCGCGTTTGGTTGCCGCGCAGCCGTCTTGTTGTATTAATACGCGAAATGGTGGATATTATCACCCTTTTGCGCTCGGTGATTATACTTTATATTGTAGTATGAAAGCATTGAATAGCAATACAGGTTTTATGGATAGCTGTGACGTAACCTATAATATACATGTTTTTGATTGCGTATATCCTATACCTAAAATCAAGCTATCTGATACTATTATTTGCGCTGGTGAGTGCATTCGCATTGAGAATGAAAGCATATTACCAAAGGCATTTATGTTTAATCGATGGAAGCTCGAGGGTGGCGTACCTAACGCGGTCACAACCTATAATATGGAGTCGCCGCCCGAGATATGCTACCCTACACCCGGCAGGTATAAAATACAATTAAAAGTACACCCGAGCTTTTTCTTAGGTCGGTTATTTGTACTTACCGATAGCATTACGCGGTATATTACGGTGCTTCCGCCGCCGCCGCTCACTGCGCCGCGAGTGCAAGCTGCCGCCGTAAAATATCCCGATACGCTGCATCTACATAGCTGCGCGACTGCCTTACATTATGCTTGGCAGCCTGCAAGCGGTTTGTCTTGCACCGATTGTGCTGCGCCTATCGCTTCGCCGCCCTACGCGCAAAGCTACGAGTGCATCAATTGGAATACCGAAGGCTGCGAAGATACTTGCGTCTATCGCCTCGCCATAGATTACGGGCAGCTAAACGCCTATATTCCCAATATATTCACGCCGAATAGCGACGGCGTAAACGATTTTTTTACTATTTTTGGTGGCGTGAACGTCAGCCGCATCTCGCAGCTACAAATATTTGACCGCTACGGCGAACTCGTATTTAGCAAAAGTGATTTCGCGCCGAACGCGGATTATCAGGGCTGGGACGGCAGTTTTCGCGGGCAGCCTGCCGCCGCCGATGTCTATATTTATGTCGCGAAAGTGGAATACGCTACGGG